>JBGPRV010000021.1:0-12902 GCA_041489785.1 Dehalococcoidia bacterium
CTAAACAAATTCGTGCAAAATGCAAAAATAGTGGTAGTAACAAGAATACAGAATCCAGTAGCCAGTAGGGGAATCTTCTGAATGCTGAATTCTCACTACTGACTACTGGCTACTGCCTACTAGTTTCCGGATTTAGTGCTTAGGATTTTTCCGCCCACCCCTACCCCCAGGGGCACAGCGACCTCGGTCAAGACTTTCTGGATGGCTTCCTTAAGAGACTTCTTCTGTTCTTTGGTGATTTGATATCGGGTTCTCACCAGTCGGGCTATGATATTGGCTGCCTCGAAGTGCAGGTCAATTCGCTCTGGCTGTTCTTCCAGAAGTTCCCTGAGCTTCACTCTGAGAAGGGCAATCTCCTCGTCGATTCCTTCAACCTGAGAAGCTTCCTCCAGCTCGAGCTTTTCTGCCTCGTCCAGAGCCCGGCTATAGAAACCCCGTGGGCTACTCTTTCTCTGGCTTTTTCCTTCTGCTGCCATAACACTGCTGGGGTCCCCGAAAATTCAGAGAGTCTTTGGGGGTTTCTACCGAGGCCTTGACCAAGCCATAGACGAGGACATGAGCTGCCAGATTGTAATCCTGCTTCTGAAGAGCCGCGGACAATAGCTTCAAACTCAATCTACTTTTCTTATTGAACCCTTATTACCCATTTAGCGAAGCTAAATTATGGCACAGATGTTCTAAAGAGGCAAAGGAGTTTTGTCACTTCACAAGGCAATCTTTAGAAGCGACGCTATTATCCAGCCGAGGGCAGCACAGACTGGGAAGGTTATTATCCAGGTCATGACAATGTTTCGTGCGATTCCCCACCGCACCGCCGAAAATCGCCGGGTAGCCCCCACCCCCATGATAGACATGTTTATACAATGGGTGGTGCTCAGGGGGATGCCAAAACGGGAAGCTAGCAAAATAGCAAATGCACCGGAACTCTCAGCGGCAAAGCCGTTTACTGGCTCCAGCTTGGTAATTTTGAAACCAACGGTGCGCATTATGCGCCACCCGCCTAAAGCTGTTCCAATCCCCATCACCGTGCCACAAAGCAGCATTACCCACACTGGAACGGCGAAATGTGCCATCTTACCTCCCAGCACCAGTGCCAGGGCAAAGACCCCCATAAACTTCTGTCCGTCGTTGCTACCGTGGCTAAACGCCATGAAAGCAGCGGAAAGTATCTGAAGCCGGCTGAAGACACTACGAATAGATGACCGACTGGTTCGCCGCAATATCCAGTACAGGCTAGTCATTACTATCATACCCATAGAAAACCCGAGAATGGTAGAGAAGCCCAGACCAATAAGCACCTTGCGCCATCCCTCCCAGAGCAAAACAGAGGGGCCGACAGTCGCCAAGCCTGCCCCGGCAAGTCCCGCAACAAGCTCATGGCTTTCGCTGGTAGGTATGCCATAGAACCAGGTGACTATGCTCCAGACCACAACAGTAAGCGTAGCAGCAATTACTACAGGAAGGGTGATAACCTCTGGCCTGACGATACCCGTGCCAATGGTGGAAGCCACAGCTGTGCCAGTTACCAGAGTACCCACAACATTGAGAACAGCAGCCATGAGGACAGCCAGAGATGGGGGAAGAACACGAGTAGAAACTACGGTAGCAATAGCATTGGGAGCGTCTGTCCAGCCATTGACAAACTCGGCAGCCAGCGTTAATACTAAAGCGGCTACCAGAAGAAAATTGCCGTCAGGCATACTTGAGGACTACCCCTTCAAGGACATTAGCGACATCTTCGCCCCGGTCGGTGGCATCTTCCAGATGTTGATACAGTTCGCGCCATTTGATTACCTCGCATGCGTCTCTGGCACAAGCTTCAAACAATTCAGCCAGGGCGGCATGATGTACATCATCAGCCTCGTTTTCCAGAGTGTTAATCTCCACACACTGCTTTAGAATCCATTTGAACTTGTCACGATGACGTAACTGAGGCATTACCTCGTTCAACTTGCGAGTCATCTTATCCACAATTCGGGCTAGCTCTCGGGCTCTCTCCGTGGGTTGAGCAATATGATAAAGCCAAGCTGTCCTGCCCGCAGCCTCAATGAAATCCATGACATCGTCCAAGCTATGGGCGAGGAGAGTAATATCTTCGCTGTCAATGGGTGTCACAAAGCTCCGATGCACCCGAGCTATTATCTCGTGTGTTATAACGTCGCCTCTGTGTTCGAAATCCTTAAGCTCTTTGGCTTTTGCTTCCACGTTTTCGTAGTTGTTAAAGAGGTCAACCAGCTTTTCTGCGGCAACGACTAGATTAGCCGTCTCTTGTTCGAACAGGTCGTAGAATTCCATATCTCTAGGGATTAGGGAAAATTTAGGCAAAGTGCACCTCCATCAATACATACTTCTATCTCCAGAATCCCCTCAGGTCCGCCTCGCATTATAGCACGCCGTAAGAAACTCCCACTATGCTTTACACCTCTTCATGTGACTTCCCCCACCACTTCTTTAGTCTGTCAGCAATCTCTTTTTCATAGCCCTGGTCACCGGGGGTGTAATAGCGTTTTCCTTGAAGCGAAGGTGGCAGGTTTTGTTGCTTGACAAAATAGTCAGGATAATCGTGGGCATATTTATAACCCCGGCCATGTCCCATCTGACGCATCAGGCCGGTTACCGGGTTACGCAAGTGGAGTGCACAGGCTCATTTCGGCCTTGTTGGATGTCCTGTTGAACCCGGGAGTAAGCCTGGTACAACGAGTTGCTTTTGGGCGCGGTTGCCAGGTAGACCACCGCTTCCGCTAGAGCCAGGTTGCCTTCGGGTAAGCCCACGAAGTGCACTGCCTGCTGAACAGCTACCGCTATCACCAGTGCTTGAGGATCAGCCACGCCAACGTCCTCAGAAGCAAAGCGCACCAGACGACGGGCGATATACAAAGGGTCCTCCCCTGCTTCAAGCATACGCCCCAGCCAATATAAAGCGGCATCGGGGTCGGAGCCTCGTAAGGATTTATGCAGTGCCGAAATCAAGTCATAATGCTGGTCACCACTCTTATCGTACAGCAAAGCACGATGCTGTAGTGCCTCCTCAATGGCCGACAAGTCTATTGACCGCAAGCCCTCACTATCAGGCAAAGTAGCAAATACCGCCATCTCTAAAGCATTCAAGGCCACCCGAGCATCCCCATTGGACATGGTCACCAAGTGGCGCAGAGCTTCCTCACTTATGGTAATCTGGAACTTCCCCAGCCCTCTTTCTTTATCCTCAATGACTCGCTCCACAATGAGCCTGACCTCATCGTCGCTCAGCAGATTCAATCGAAAAACCCGGCACCGAGAAAGAAGAGGAGAGATAACTTCAAAGGAGGGATTTTCTGTAGTGGCTCCAATGAAAGTCACTGTACCATTTTCCACGAAAGGCAATACGGCGTCCTGTTGCGCCTTATTAAAACGGTGAATCTCATCAACGAAAAGAATGGTCCTCTGTCCCGATGATTTTAGTCTCTTCTTAGCTTCCCCGATAACACGCCGCAAATCAGCCACCCCAGCACTCACAGCACTAAGAGAGCTGAAGTGTGCTCTGGTCACATTGGCGATAATGTGAGCCAGAGTTGTTTTTCCGCTGCCTGGCGGTCCCCAGAATACCATAGAAGGTAGCTGGTCTGCCTCGATGCATTTCCGGAGCACCCGTCCCTCGGCAACTAAATGCTCCTGCCCCACGAACTCAGCAAACATCTGTGGTCGCATCCTTGCCGCCAAGGGCATACTCTGAGGTAAATCCTTTTCCTCCGGTAGGTCAAAAAGAGGCATCTTATCCATTACTGGTAATCACAATCTGTTACTTGAATCTTCTCACTTGAAAGCGATAAAGCTTAACTGGCTCGCTGGCTGATATCCCCGCCTTGAGACGGCAAATAGCGATTTGTTCCTCAACACTATCTACGCCTTCCAGAGCAGGCAGTAAAAGTCCCCTTTTCCAACCACTCTCCACGATAACGCCATATGTCATAGGGTCAAGCTGGTTGATATCTGTGACCGGCTCAGGCTTAGTAAGGATATCCACGCTATATTCCAGGTCATCAAGTTCAGACGCAGTCACCGGGGGAAAGCGAGGGTCTGCGGTAGATGAGCTAATAGCGTTGGCCATGATTTCTTCAGCCACATTATCCTTAGTTGGCTCAAAGGTGCCAATACATCCTCTTAATTGCCCATGCTTATGAATGGAAACAAAAACCCCTGCCCGCTCTCCCATTTCCGGAGTCAACTCCTTCGGCTTGGGCATTTTACCCTCTCGGATATAGCTTTCCACAGCCTCTTTAGCCAGTTTTACCACAGGATGAAGTTCCTCTGCCATAAAGCACCTCCCTCATGTCCGGAAATTAAGCTCAGCTCCGCAGAATTTACACCTCGAGCCATCCAGCCCCACTACTTCGGTATCATAGCCAATGCGCTGAACAACCGTCTTGCCACAAGAATAACATACGGTATTCTCATACTCGTGCCCCGGCACATTGCCCAGATAGACAAACTTCAGCCCGGCCTCTTTCCCAATCTTATATGCCCTTTCCAAAGTGGATAACGGGGTAGCCGACAGATTAGTAAATTCGTGCAGAGGATGGAAACGAGTTACGTGCCAGGGAGTGAGCTCACCCAGATTATCTCGAATCCAGGTAGCAATGTTCCTGAGCTGCTCCTCGTCGTCGTTCATCTTAGGAATGAGATTGGTCACCACCTCAACATGCATACGCCATTTCTCTTTAGCCCGCCTGGCGACGTCCAGAATGCCCTGCCAGTGAGGAATTTTGGCTAGCTGACGATAGAACCCATCGGTGAAGCCTTTGATATCCACCCTCCAGGCATCAAGCCAGGGACCTATGGTATCCAGAGCTTCAGGCGTGGCATAGCCATTGGTCACATATACAGTGTATAGATTATTTTCTTTAGCCAGTTTGGCTGAATCCAGGGTGTATTCAAACCAAATCGCCGGCTCATTGTAAGTCCAGGCAATGCCCTGGCAATTATACTTTTTGGTCAACTCTATCTCCCTTTCCGGGAGCAATTGCTGTGAACCTCGCGGAATATCCACACAGGAAATCTCCCAGTTCTGGCATCCCTTGCAGTGGAAATTGCATCCCCAGGTGCCTAAGGAGAAGGCATAAGTACTGGGGAAGAAATGAAATAGAGGTTTTTTCTCAATATGGTCAGCCGCCATGGAGGATACCTCGGCATAATTCATGCTAAAGAGCTTGCCATCCCGATTGATGCGCATACGGCAGACGCCAAGCTTACCGGGATTAACAAGGCACCTCCACTGGCAAACATGACACCTCGCCCTGCCACCAGGGAGTGTCTCATAGAGCATCGCCTCCCTTTCCATCCCTTATCATTATACCACCACGAACTACCCAACATAATCACAGCCTTGAGCATAATTTCACAGAAAGTCCCACTACTTTAATGGAAAGGGGCAAGCAACCCAATGCGTGAATAAATCCCCGTCCACAAGCTAGGACTGCTCCAGATACACCTTGCTCAGGTCGGGAATACCCAGGGGACTGAGCGCATAGTCTTTGACATAAGGCTTCACCAGGATATAGTTAGTGCCATGGAACAGGGGGAGGCAAGGGGCGTCATCAACTACCAGCTGCTCAGCTTGTTGGTACATAGCCAGGCGGACAGCCTTATCTTGTTCTATAGCTGCCTGGTCAAGTAAAGCATCCAGGGTGGGGTTGCTGTATTCGAAGATATTATTTTCGCTTCCGGTATAAAAGAGAATATCCAGGAAATTATGGGGGTCGGGATAGTCAGCTACCCAGCCTAGTGTGAACAGCTCATCCTTCTCTTGTTTCAGGTTATAAAGGAAATCCTCTGGTTCCAGTTGCCTCACCGAGATTTCCACGCCGAGGTTTTGCTGCCATTCCTGGATGATGGCGCCAAGATAACTGGGAATGCTATTGCCATAGCCGTCAACAGTCAGGGTGATAGGGGGCAGGTTCGAGACATCTCCGTATTTCGAGGCGGCGATGAGCTCTTTCGCCTTTTCCACATCGTAGTCCAGTCCCTCGAGAGTCTCATTATAGCCAGGCATGCCCGGCGGCAAAATACCCTCAGCTTCACTTACCATGTCCCTTAATATCACCTTAGCGATACGCCCTTTATTCACAGTAAGACAAAAGGCACGACGGACGTTAACATCATCGAAGGGAGGTTTAGCAGTGTTGAAGCCAATATAATAGAGGCTGAGCTCAGGCGTTACAGTTAACTCTTGATGAAGCGGATTAGTCACATCACTAACCTCGTCAATGTAACTCGTGAACACAGGGGTAACATCAATTTGCCCTGTTTCGTACAGGGCCATGGGCGCACCAGCGAGAAAGTGAAAGACGACCTGCTCCAATTTGGCAGGGTCGCCGTAATAAATCTGGCTACGCTCCAAAATCAGCCGCTGTCCTGGTTTCCATTCCTTTAGCTTAAATGGTCCTGTCCCGTTTGGTTTCCGCCACCAACCCTCCCCAGATTCCACATTAACTCTATCAACCACAAAGGCGGTGGGATAAGCCAGCTTGTCCAGGAAATAAGCCTTGGGAGCATCAATGGTAACCTGAAGAGCATAGTCATCAATGACTTTGACGCCGGAGATTTCTCCTGCTTTTCCCGCCAGCATATCTTGGGCACCAACAATATCGCCCAGATACGTAGCAGCTGTGCCAGAGCCGGTATCAGGGTCGCAAGCTCGTTCCCAAGAGTATTTGAAATCGGCAGCTTTGACTTCCCTGCCGTTATGGAATTTCACCCCCTGGCGCAGGTGGAAGGTATATGTTTTGTTATCAGAGCTTGGCTCCCAGCTCTCAGCAATATCGGGCGCTATGTTCAGACTCTGGTCAAGACGAACCAAGCCGGAGAAGATTTGCATGACGTAGGTATGAGAAGACATGTCGGCAGAAATTGCCGGGTCAAGCGTTAGAGGGCCGGTATCCCACAGATTAAGGACGCCCTGACCGCTGGAAGATGGCTGGCAAGCAGTCGAAGGCAAAAACAATAAAGCCGCCAAAAGAAGAGATAATAATGCAAGATGCCAAATTTTTTTCACTGGTCACCTTCGGCAAAAAGAGACTGTAACGCCGCCAACAATTGAGAAGGCTTTTGGCAACTTCCTGCCAGCTTCTCGAAAGGACACAAGTCTGTGCCATCGTAATTAGAAATATAAAGAACTGCGCTCTTACTACTAACGGTCACTCCTTTCTTCTTCAGCATATCAAGCGCTCCCTGGCTTGCTATGCCAGCATACACCGAGACTATCCGAGCATGAAGGCAAAGCATAGCTACAGCTAAGCCCACGATGCGGTCAGCCACTGCAGCATTACGTAAACTCTTTCTCATACTCTGAACAGCCTGGAAAAAGGGGGCTACTCCGCGCTCTCTGGAGCTGAAAAGAACTTGTCCTCCCTTCACTATAACGAGATTCCATTTCTCTTCCTCCAAAAGAGAGCGAGCCAAGTCAATATCTTCCATATTACTCTGTATAGTGTTCTAAACAGTGATTAAATCTTGAGAGGAATATCAAAAAGCAAAGATAAAAAATCAAAATTACAAATTAAAATGCAAAAACCATTTGCTTCCTTTGCCCCTTAAATCCATTTTGAAATTTTGCCTTGTCATTTTGCATTTTTATTTTGCTCTTTTAGCTCATACGTCATGTTGCCCAAGCCAAGCTCCTGGGCAGTTCTTATTTGAACCAGGCTATCCGTGCCATTTATCTTGCCTAGTATATCGGGAGAGCTGATGTCGGCAAATTTGCCTAGGGGCTTGCTTTGAGCAATCAAGTCCAACGATGCCTTGTCAATAGCTACCACATCTATGGAGGCGAGGATGCCAATATCGGGAACTATTGGAAAACCTGACGGCGTAGCACAGTCACACGATCGCGTTACATCCTGGACGAAATTGATGAAAGCCACTTTGGAGTGAAACCGGCTTAGCACCCCCGTGGCAGCGTGAGCTATAGAAACTTGAAACCTTTCCTGTGCCTGGGGAGGCATGGAATAAACACCCTCCGGGCAAAGATAAAGACAATGATTACAATTCATGCATTTCTCATCGTCACGCACCATTTTTTCCTCGAGTAACGACAAAGCTTTGAAGGGGCAATCTTCAACGCATTGTCCACAGCCCGTGCATTTAGAGAGGTCGATGACACCACGATTTACCCTATGTTGAGCAGCCTTCGACTCCTTGGTAACACAGCCCATAGCCACATTCTTGATGGAGCCGCCAAGACCAGATAGATCATGCCCTTTCACATGAGAAAGAACTACCAGAGAGTCGGCATTGAAAATCTTCTTGGCTATCTTGATTTTATCTAAAGAGCAATCAGAAACCTGCCTGGGAATATCCACCCACTCTCCGTCATAGCCTTGCTCTCCATCAGCGATAACCACAGGCGCTCCTACCGATTCCTCGGTAAAGCCATTGTAGGCTGCTGTAGACAGATATTTGCTGGCAGTGAATCTCCCCATGGGATAAAGAGTAGTGGTATCCGTGACAAACGGTTTGCCTCCAACTTCCTTAATCAAATCACATACTCGGCGCACTATCGGCGGGCGAAGGTAAGTACTACCACCATATTCTCCCATGTGAACCTTCACCGCTACAGAATCACCCGTAGAGACAACATTGGCTACTTTAGAGAAAAGAGTCCTCAACCCTCTGAGAAAAGCCCTACCTCTATCATAGGGGAAAAAGAAAACCTCGCTTCTTTCGCTAGTCTTCACGATACTCGCTTACCCAATAGTATATCTCAGAAATTAAGCCGCAGTAAATTGCGTACTTGAAGGGTGTTTATTTGTCATTTTCGATTAAATTTAGAACAAATTCTTAGCCTTCAGGCTTAAGTAACTCTTATCGCAAACAATGATGTGGTCAAGGACATCAATGCCTATAATTTCGCCAGCTTTAGCCAGCCGCTTGGTTAGCTCAACATCCTCTTTGGATGGCTCAGGGTCACCCGAAGGATGATTATGAGCAAAAATTACCGAGGCGGCGCAGGAAGATACCGCTTCCTTAAACACCTCACGGGGATGAACAATACTGGTGTCCAGGCTGCCTATGGAAACTGGCTTGTAATTTATTAACCTGTTTCTGGTATCTAGGCAAAGTACCAAAAAATGCTCCTTCTTCTTGCCTTTCAACTGGCTCCTCACCACGGCAGCCACATCCTCCGGGGACTTGAGCAGCGGCTTGGGATTCTCACCGGCATCGGCTTCCAGCCTCTTACTCAATTCAAGGGCAGCTTTAATCTGCGCCGCCTTGGCTGGGCCGATACCTCTCGTCTGGGTCAATTCCTCCACAGAGGCATTGGCAACACCTTTGAGATTGCCAAACCGGCTTAACAGCTTCTGGCTAATCTCTATGACGGATTCACCTTTGATTCCTCGTCCCAGGATTAAAGCTAAAATTTCCTGAGCAGAAAGAGCCTCACTGCCCAGCTTAAGCAGCCTCTCCCTGGGGCGCTCACTGAGGGGTAAATCGTGAACAGTAAAAGAGTCTCTCATAGCTTATCTTACATGGTTGATTTCCCAGACGACCTGTGCCAGGTCCGCTTCTCCAGAGCCAGAGCACCCCATAAAATCAGTACTGTAGCTAATGCCGCTAACACAGCAATCAAAGCAGGAGGTAGCGATGTCCTTGGAGCTGGAACTACCGGGCTCGTCAGCGTTGCGCGCCAACAAGCATCAAGACCATCCATATCAAAACCATAGACCTCGGTCAAAGCTTCATCATAGGTATTACCCTGCTTCAAAAGAGCTAATAAATCGAGCATTTTGTCCTGCCCATAATTATCCAGAAGGTACTCCACAAGGCTATAGCTTTGAGCATAGGAAAGGTAAGCTTTTTCAGAGTAAGCGGAAAAGGGACTACACAGGCTGCGCACCGAAATAAGCTCATCTTTCAAAATAGCCTCTTCCAGGTAGGAGTGAAGAACAGGGTCAAGCTCGCCTTCGTTATATGTGGCTAACCCTTCATCAAGCCAGAGAGGAAGCTGCCCATAGGGGCTAAAAGTCGCCTGACGAACAACAAGATGCGTCAGTTCGTGAACCAAGGCCTTTTTGCCCCAATCAAGTTCGCTCGGTGAAATACTAATAGCGATTATGCCAAAATCAGTAAAGGCAACGCCGCCACTCCATTCGTTAGAAGAAATCATAGCCCCCTTTAAATCACTATCGGAGGCATAAATATATATCTTGATGGGCCTTTCTGGATAGGTGCCAATATCCTGGGTCAACCTGGCAAGTCCTTCCTGGCAAGCATCCATCAATTCTCGGGCGAAGGAATCACCGCCTGTATACCAGCAAAGGGTCAGCTCGCCACCCTGAGGTACGGTACCAGTCAAGCTCTGCCAAGTATAGCGACCGTCATCAAAATGCATTATCTTGGGTGAGGTCTCAATTTTGTTCCCGGCAGCATCTTCAATCCTCCACCAATATGTGACTT
This sequence comes from Dehalococcoidia bacterium, assembly GCA_041489785.1. GTDB lineage: Bacteria > Chloroflexota > Dehalococcoidia > GIF9 > AB-539-J10 > RBG-13-51-36. Next base: position 10,432 of record JBGPRV010000021.1, read on the forward strand.
CAGCACCAGGGGGCAAGCTCGCATTCGTCATATCCCATACCCAATTAGCCTCTACCTTGCTTGCTGGGGTAAAATCAGCCCAACCCTCACTGACAACTTCAGCGTAGTTCATCTTATCCACCTGGTAATAAAGACGGACATCAACGATATCAACATAGCTTTCAGCATTAACAGTGAACACAGCCTGGCTTGGGAAATTCACATCCACATTGCTAGCTGTAACTGTAATACCAGTCTGGGCTGCGACGAGGGAGGGGCTTAAAAGCATGAGAAGCGCCCAAGTTAATAAAGCAATGCGTCTAATCATTTCCCTACTCTAGACCGAAGGTAGTCAGTGATAAATCCATCTAGTTCTCCATCTAACACAGCTTCGGCATCGTGAACCTCATAATCGGTGCGGTGATCCTTCACCATTTTGTAGGGGTGAAGAACATAACTTCTAATTTGATTTCCCCAACTCGCTTCAATACGCTCGCCTTTTATCTTGGCTCTCTCCTCCTCTTTCTTCTTGCGGTCAAGCTCTAGGAGGCGAGAATAAAGAACCTTCAAAGCAGCTTCCTTGTTTTGGTGCTGAGACCTTTGACCCTGGCAAGTAGCTACCAACCCTGTAGGTAAGTGAGTTATCCTGACAGCGCTGCTTGTCTTCTGCATATGTTGCCCGCCAGGACCACTGGACCTGAAAGTATCTATTCTCAAGTCTTCCGGGTTTATTTTGACATCCACCGTCTCTTCAGCTTCAGGGAGGACTTCCACCAGGACAAAAGACGTGTGGCGGGCATGGTCAGCATCAAAGGGGGACAGCCGCACCAATCTGTGCACTCCGTGCTCACTTTTGAGATAGCCATAGACATAATCTCCCTTAATCTCCACGATAGCGCTTTTGATACCAGCCTCTTCTCCCGGGGAGACATCTAAGACTTCAGCTTCATAATCATGCCGCTCTGCCCACCTCAAGTACATCCTGAGCAACATGTTTGCCCAATCCTGAGACTCTGTGCCACCAGCCCCAGCATGAAAGGCAAGCATGGCATTTCGACTATCGTAATCGCCAGTAAAAAGCTGCTGGCTCTCCAACTGTTCAAACCGAGAGCTCAGCTTTTTTAGCTCCAGTTGTATCTCTTCCTCAAGAGAGTAATCACCCTCCCCAATAGCTAGAACAATCATTTCCAGCAGATCGGTGGCTTTCTTCTCCAGCCCGCGCCAAATATTGACCAGATTCTTCTGGCCCCTGAGCTCCCGCATGATAGCTTGAGCTTTAGCCGGGTCACGCCAAAAATCAGGTTGGGCTAACTCTGCCTCTATTCTGGCAATTTCCTTTTCCCTGCCAGGGATGTCAAAGATGCACCATGATGTCTGAGATTTGGCGAAGCAATGCTTCTAGGTTTTCCTTCTCTTCTTGCATCTGAAATACTCCTTAACCAAATAATTTCCCTTGGCAGCTTGGTTCGGAGGTCAACATTCCTCCGGCAGCAAGGTGAGCCAAGCGGGTAGGTTCAGGAAGTCTATAACCACGGCAGCACTTTATCACCCATTGTAAAGCCGATGCCAGGTCAATTTTATGGCCCACAGAAACATATATTGGCCTCACTCCAGATTTAGTCCTTAACGCTGCTCCAATAAGCTCCCCGTTATCAAGCAATTCAGAATGAGAGCCAGCCTCTTCTCCCACAGGCCGATGCTGGCCACAAAGGATAGATTTTGCACAGCCTATAGTAGGCAAATCGAGAAAAAGTCCCACATGTGAAGCGAGCCCCAATCTTCTGGGATGAGCAATCCCTTGACCATCAATCAGAATAAGGTCGGGAGTATTACTTACTTTTTCACAAGCAGCCAGAATCAAGGGACTTTCTCGAAAAGACAATAGGCCAGGAATATAGGGAAATGTAATCTTACTTTGAGCTTCCTTTACCTCGACTATGTTAAACTCAGGATAATGGAGAACTACCACTGCTCCTCTGGCTACGCCCTGAGCATCAGGAGAAGATATGTCAATACCGGCAACAAGGCGTGGGTTAATAATTTCGTTTTCAGTTACCACCCTTTTCGCCAGGCTCAATTGTATTTCCCTCGCTCGGGCAACGCTCACCTCCCAGTCGTGTAATTTGTGCACTACCATACAGCTTATTATAAAGCATTGCTACTTTACAACAAAGCTCGAAAACAACAATTTATAGTCTTTCCCATGGCTTTATATAGAATTCCTGTCCCTCCAAGGGAGAGGAATGGCAGGGGTGAAACCTTGTGAAATTTCCCCCTCTAACCTCCTCCCACCAGGGAGAGTATCCAGGTACGTTTCTACGCTTCCTGTGAGTGATAGAAACCAAGCCCGCGGGAGCGTTACATCATCTAGTATTACAGCCCCTTAGCTTTCATTTGCTGGGCGGGCCCTGCTTTCCTGAATTCGTTGCAGAAACCCCTTCCGTTGTTTCGTATTCGCGCCCGAAGGATTCCTCTCTCCTCGAACGCCAGAC
>JBGPRV010000022.1:0-12552 GCA_041489785.1 Dehalococcoidia bacterium
CTTCTGTATTGTCTACTGGCTCTTGTTGGACTACTCCTTGTCCACACCAGCGTTAACACATTGAATGATTATTTCGACTACAAGAGCGGGATAGACCTGGAAGTAAAAAGAACGCCTTTCAGTGGGGGAAGCGGCATCTTATCTGCCGGGCTTCTCACTCCTGCCTCTGTGGGCAGGTTTGGTCTCCTCTGTTTTTTATTAGCCATTCCGATAGGCATCTATTTTGTTATTCTTAGAGGTTGGCTTTTAGTGCCCGTTCTGGTAATAGGCGCACTCTGTGTACTTCTATATACAACTCACCTGAAAAGATGGGGGTTGGGAGAAATCGCTTGCGGCTTAGGACTGGGAATGTTGCCGGTCCTAGGAGCCTACTTTGTTCAAAGCGGAACCTATACCTGGGAGGCGGTGATTGCAGCTATACCCTCGGGGATTTTACTCCATAATGCCCTGTTGCTAAATGAATTCCCCGATGTGGAGGCTGACGAAAAGGCTGGGAAGAAGACTCTCACCATTGTAATGGGAAAGAAGAAGGCATCTTTATTGTACTCCATGTTGATCATAGCAATGTATGTGTGGATAGCTGCATGGTCAATAGCGGGGTTTATGCCGATATTTGCCTTACTGGGTCTGCTAACACTTCCTCTGGGAGTGAAAGCAATAAAGGGAGCCCGTAATTATGATGAAGAGAGCAAATTGTTGCCCGCCCTGGGCGCTAATTTGATGGTAGTGCTAGGCACCCAGGCTCTATTAGCTGTAGGATATATAATTGCAGCGATTGTTTAGTTTCTCTTTCCTTTTTCAAGCAATTTTTTGAAATTTCATTGAAAATCCAGTAATACTCTCCTGCCGCAAATGCAAAATTGACGAGGTGCCACAACCGTGTTATCTTGGCTTAAACGCAGATGAGGCAGACCGAAAATTATCGAACAAGGTTGCTGAAGTTGTCCTTAGCTAGATTACAAAGAGCCTCTGAATTTGTCTGACTGCGAATTCTTTAGGCAAACGACCGCTGATGGCAGGTAAACAGGGCATAAAAGAGCACTTGGGAGATCTTGATGCCACTCTACAGGAGTGGACAGGATATCGTGATAGCGTCCAAGATGAGTTGAAGGAAATAATTAACAGAACCCCTCCATCTCTTCGCAATATTCTGCGATATCATATGGGCTGGGAGAACGAGAAGGGTTGTGCTCGCCAGGGGAAGCCAGGTAAATTTATCCGTTCTATCCTTCATCTTCTCAGCTGTCAAGCAGTGGGAGGTGACACAGCACAGGTATTGCCATCTGCAGCAGCTGTGGAATTTGTCCACAATCTTTCTCTCATCCATGATGATATCCAGGATATAAGTCATGAACGACGTGGGCGGCCCACGGTGTGGAAATTGTGGGGTAAGTCGCAAGCTATAAACATCGGTGATTTCACGTTTGCCCTGGCTTCTCTAGCCTTACTTAAGTTGCAAGATAATGGTGTACCCAGCGAAGAGATTGTACATTCTTTTCACCTCTTAACTGAAGCCTGCAAGGAGCTTTGTGAAGGGCAATGTCTAGATATCGAGTTCGAGAACAGAGTTGATATTACTGTAGAGGATTATCTCAACATGATAAGAAAGAAAACAGCAGCCTTAATAGCAGCATCTACTTCGATGGGAGCTTATCTGGGTAAAGGAAGAGAGAAGGTACAGTATTTTCATCAGTTTGGTGAAGCATTAGGTATGGCCTATCAAATTCGTGATGATATATTAGGGATTTGGGGTATGAAAGAAAGCACAGGGAAATCAATAGAAGAGGATCTCCGACAAAGAAAGAAAACTTTACCCGTAGTTTATGCACTTAGAGAGAGCAAGGATAAGGCAAAGCTTGAGAGACTTTACTTACAGAGGCATATTGAGGATAGAGATGTACCCATAGTAGTGAGGATACTTGATCAGTCAGGTGCCCGAGACCACGCCCAGAATCTAGTTCAGCAATGTTGCCGTCGAGCCTTAGAGCAGCTCGAAGCCAGCGGCATAGAAAGGAACCGCCAGGCTCCTTTGAAGCAAATAACACATTTTCTAGCAGAACGCAATTACTGAAAAGAGAGTTGCTGGGTATCTTCTTCTGCCCAAACATGGCAGCTTGAGATTAATTTCACTGACTGAGTTGTTTCTTCAAATTCCTAGCTTTGTGTTCATATCGATCAGCCGCCGCAGTACATCCAATGCCCAAGCAAACAAGCACAATTCCAAAAAGCCCAAGCATACTCGGTGAGATAAGAAGAACACTACCACCCACCATTCCCACTGTTACCAGAATTATTGCCAAAATAATATACATATTTGCTCTATCTTTCGCTTCATCAACTCCCCCCTGAAGCTGAAACTCTTGCCATTCTGTATCTTCCCCAACTAAAACCTCCCCACATTTAGGGCAAAACACTGTATCTTCAGTTATTTTTTCCCCGCAATATTGACAGCATGGCATGGCCACACCTCCCAGTCTCTTTCTAATATTATAAGATAACGCTGACCAAAATGCACTATCTTCTGCTGGCGTATGCGCAGGAGATTATTATCAGGTCTTACGAAAATTTTTTAAAGCTCGCAGTAGTGCGTCAGTAGCAAGCTTTTCTAATAATACCTAGCCCTTCAGCCAGGGCATCATATTCCTGAGTTTTTTGCCCACAACTTCGATGGGATGCTCTGCTTCCATCCGCTTCATAGCATTAAAGCTAGGCCGGCCTGCCTGGTTTTCCAAAATCCATTCTGTAGCAAAGCTGCCATCCTGAATCTCTGCCAGGATTTGCTCCATTTCTTCCCTGACCAAATCATCAATGACCCGCGGGCCTCGCGTGTAATCTCCGTACTCTGCCGTATCACTTACCGAATAGCGCATATAACTCAAACCACCTTGATAAATGAGGTCAACAATGAGCTTTAACTCGTGGCAAACCTCGAAATAGGCGATCTCCGGTTGATAGCCGGCCTCTACCAATGTTTCAAAGCCAGCCTTTATCAGAGAAGAAACTCCTCCACAAAGGACCGTTTGCTCGCCAAACAGGTCGGTCTCGGTCTCTTCAGCAAAAGTCGTTTCCAGAACCCCGGCTCTAGCACAACCAATCCCCTTGGCGTAGGCCAGAGCTGTCTCTTTGGCTTTCCCCGAGGCATCCTGGTGGATAGCCACCAAGGCCGGAGGTCCTAAACCTTCAGTATAAAGCCTTCTGAGCATATGTCCCGGACATTTAGGCGCTATCATGCTAACATCAACTTCAACTGGAGGCACGATTTGGGAAAAGTGGATACTAAAACCATGAGCAAACATAAGTGTCTTGCCCCGGGCCATTTCCTTCTCAATTGACTCCCGGTAGATTCTGGGCTGTGCAGTATCCGGAGCTAGCATAACAATTATATCTGCCTTCTTGGCTACTTCAGCGGCGGTGGCCACTTCAAAACCAGCTTTTTTTGCTGCTTTCCAGGCTTGGGTGCCCGGTAATTCAGCGACGATGACCTGACAGCCGCTGTCTCTTAGATTCTGGGCATGGGCATGCCCTTGACTCCCAAAGCCAACAATGCCAATTGTCTTTCTTTTGAGCAAATTCAAGTTGGCATCCTTGTCATAATAAATTTTAGCCATAATCCCTCCTTGTTAACCTTTAGTTGTCAGCTATCAGCAGTCATTTAAGACTGTTTCCACGAGTTAAGGCTATCTTGCCAGTTCGTGAAACCTCTTTAACACCAAAATCATGAAGGAGCCCGAGCAGAGAATTCACTTTGCCTTCGTCACCAGTCACCTCCACTGTCAGTGAACCTGGAGAAACATCAACTATGTTAGCCCGGAAAATACTCACGATTTGCATAATCTCGCTTCTTGTCGAGGCAGTAGCCTTCACTTTAATTAAGGCTAATTCTCTGGTCACCATGTCTTCTTCGGTTATATCAGAGACTTTAACCACGTTAATTAGCTTTTCCAGTTGCTTTCTTACCTGCTCTACCTGGGCAGAATCACCAATAGCAACAATAGTCATCCGAGATAAGCCGGGGTGTTCGCTACCACCTACAGCAAGACTCTCAATATTAAAGGAGCGCCGTCGGAATAGACTAGCTACTCGATTAAGCACCCCTGGTTTATCTTCCACTAAAGCTACTAAAGTATGTTTTGTATCAGTCAATTTGCCCTCCCATAGATAAATCCCATACAATCTCTAAATTCAAAAACCTCTTCTTTTGGTCACTGGAATTCTGTAATTAATGCTTAGAATTTCTCTCCCCATAATTCTGTCCTTGAGGGCTCAAAGAATCTGGCCAGGCTTTCCCCTGGTGGCACTATGGGATAGATGTTCTCCTCGGGCTCGATAAGAAAATCGATAAGAAAAGCTCCCGGGGACTCCATGGCCTTTTGTATAGCCGGGATAACTTCTTCTCTGTGTTTCACCCTGACACCAGGAATGTCATACGCTTCGGCAATTTTGACAAAATCGGGATTCCAAAGCTTCGTGTCAACGTAGCGCCTTCCATAGAATAGCTCTTGCCACTGTCTTACCATGCCTAAATACCCGTTGTTCATAATAGCTATTTTTACAGCAATGTTCTCCTGTGTTATGGTAGCTAACTCCTGGATAGTCATCTGAAAGCCACCGTCGCCGGCAACACACCATACCAGTTCCTCAGGGCGACCGATTTTAACTCCCATGGCCGCGGGTAGTTCAAACCCCATAGGCGCCAAACCTCCCGCAGAAATAAAGCTGTTGGGCTTAGTATAAGTAAAATATCGTGCCGCAAACATTTGATTCTGCCCTACCCCGGTAACCACTAAAGCATCCCCTTGTGTGGCCTCGTAGATTTGGTGAACAATGTATTGAGGCAATAGCTCATCGCTTTGCCTGATTTCTAGCGACGGATACTCATACCTCCACTGTTCTATTTGAGAAAGCCAATCCACGTGCTCCCTTCTCTCAATTTCCTTATTCAGGGCTGCGAGCACACTTTTTATATCTCCCACTACAGGAATATCCACAGGGACATTCTTTCCAATCTCTGCGGGGTCGATATCGATGTGAATGATGCGGGCATTGGGAGCAAACTCTGTAGTATTTGCTGTAGCCCGGTCATCAAATCTCATGCCAATAGCAATAAGAAGGTCGGCGTTTTGCACTGCCATATTGGCACAACCTGTGCCATGCATCCCCATCATGCCCAGATCAAGTATATGGTTTCCCGGGAAGGAGCCCAAGCCCAGGAGCGTGTGAGCCACTGGTAATTGTGCTTTCTCAGCAAATTCCTTAAACTCATCATAGGCTTGGGAAATAATTATCCCCCTGCCAGCGATGATAACAGGCTGCTCAGCTTCGTTAATGAGCTTGGCTGCTTTCTTAATTTGAGCTGGATGCCCACGAGAGATAACCTTATAGCCCGGCAAATCAAGCTTATCGGGATAAACAAAGTCCGTTTGCTCTTGCTGGACATCCCGCGGTATGTCAATAAGCACAGGGCCCGGCCTTCCTGTCTGGGCAATGTGGAAGGCCTCTTTAACCGTTTTCGCCAGCTCAGCAACATCGGTAACAAGATAGTTATGTTTGGTAATTGGAATGGTGATGCCCGTGATATCCGTCTCCTGAAAGGCATCCTTGCCAATAACCGGTCTGGCTACCTGGCCAGTTATAGCTATCATGGGTGCTGAATCCATATAAGCGCAGGCAATGCCTGTAACCAGATTAGTAGCTCCCGGCCCCGAAGTAGCAACACATACTCCCGCCTTATGAGTGGCTCGAGCATAGCCATCGGCGGCATGAGCCGCTCCCTGCTCATGGCGAACCAATATATGTCGGAGTTGAGGATATTGGGGGAAGGTATCATATAGCGGTAAGACAGCCCCACCGAGAATGCCAAAAATAACCTCTACTCCTTCTTTAATTAAACTCTCACAGAGAATCTGAGCACCAGTTTTCTTCATAGAATAGCTCCTTATCCAGCAAACACCGCCCCAGTGCTGGCTGAGCTTACTTTATCACTATACCTCTTGAGATAGCCAGTTTTAATCTTGGGTTCAAAGGCAGGCAATGAAGCCAACCGTTGTTTTAGCTCTTTTTGGCTTAATTCCACTTCCAATTTGTGGTCAGGTATGTTTATCTTAATCATATCGCCATTCCGCAAAGCCGCTATCGGACCTCTCTCTGCCGCCTCGGGAGAGACATGACCAATGGCTGCTCCTCGCGTGCCTCCGGAAAAGCGTCCATCTGTAATAAGAGCTACCTTTTTATCCATACCCATACCGCTGAGGAGGGAGGTGGCTGCTAGCATCTCTCGCATTCCTGGCCCTCCCTTGGGGCCTTCATAGCGAATGACGATTACCTCACCTGATTTAAATTCGCCTTTCATTATCGCCGCCGTAGCTTCCTCCTCACTATCGAAAATTCTCGCTGGACCCCGATGAACCAACATCTCAGGAGCTACTGCAGCGCTCTTTACTACGCTGCCATCGGGCGCCAAATTGCCAAATAATATGCTAATGCCTCCGGTAGAGGCATACGGCTGTGACAGGGGGCGGATTACCTTTCTATTTTTGACTTTGGCTTTCTTGGCTATGTCACCTAATGGCTTGTCCAAAATAGTGTTCGCCTCAAGCTTCAACAATCCCGATAGCTCGTGCATTATCGCAGGAATGCCACCGGCTAAGTCCAGGTCCTCAATATGATAATCGCTGGCCGGGCTTATTTTGCAGATATTAGGAACAGAGTCACTAATCTCGTTTATCAGGGACAAGGGAAAATCTATCCCAGCCTCGTGAGCTATGGCGGCAAGATGCAATACGGAATTTGTACTGCCACCCAGGGCCATGTCCACGGCAAAAGCATTATAAAGAGAGTCCCTGGTGATAACATCTCTTGGCCGAATATCTTTGGCCAGCGCTTCCATGACTTGCTGCCCGGCTTTATAGGCCAACTGCCTGCGCCGTGCTTCCACTGCGGGTATTGTGCCATTACCCGGCAAAGCCATCCCCAAAGCTTCGCAGAGACAATTCATAGTATTGGCGGTGAACATGCCGGCACAGCTCCCATACCCAGGACAGGCGACCATCTCCAGTTCCTGCAACTCAGCCTCGGTCATCTTGCCTTTAGCTACTTTGCCTACAGCTTGAAAGACCGTAATAAGGTCAACGGACCTGGTAGCGTTTCCCCGGACAAACTTTCCGGCCAACATGGGCCCGCCACTCACAAAGACACAGGGTAAATTAAGCCTGATTGCGGCCATCAGCATCCCCGGCACGACCTTGTCGCAATTAGGGATAAATACCAGGCCATCGAAGGCATGGGCCTGGGCCAGGATTTCCACCGAGTCAGCAATGAGCTCCCGGCTGGGCAAGCTGTATTTCATTCCCGAATGGTTCATAGCGATACCATCGCAAACAGCTATTGTATTGACCTCAAAAGGCACCCCGCCCCGGCTGCGAATCCCTTTTTTCACCGCCTTAGCGATTGTTTGTAAATGGATGTGTCCGGGGACAATCTCGCTAAAGCTATTGATTACTCCGATAAATGGCTTATCCCAGTCATCTGAAGAGCAACCGACAGCCCGCAGCAGCGCCCGGTGAGGCGCCCGCTCGATTCCCTTCTTGATCATGTCGCTTCGCATTTAACTCACCCAATGAAAATCTTACAGTTTTCGTGGAGATCCCGGTAAATTAAGGTCAGACTTTTTGGGGTTGATTTAACCTATGCTCTCTAAAAGGAATTATGTCGCATAAAATAGCACAATACCTAACTAGCGTCAATATGATGTCTTTTTGGCTTAAAGCTTTGGTTTGTATTACAGACGAACTTGGGCTAAAATACGGGAAGCCATGTGTTTAGCAATACCAGTAAGGATTGTTTCCATAGACGGGGATGAGGCTGAAACAGAAATCGCCGGGGTGAGGCGTCGAGTTAGCATTGTCTTTACTCCGGAGGCCAAGGTGGGGGATTACGTATTGCTTCATACGGGATATGCTATAGGCGTTATAGATGAAGCCGAAGCTGAGGAGACACTGAAGCTCCTGGAAGAGATAGCAAGTCTAAGTGAAGTTCATTGACGAGTATCAAGACAGCAAGCTAGCCAGGGGACTGGCACGCAAAATTGCTCAGCGCTCCACCAAAACGATAAGAGTAATGGAATTTTGCGGTGGGCACACGCATGCCATATTGCGATATGGAATTCGCCAGTTAGTTCCCAAAACGGTGGAAATGAAATCAGGGCCGGGCTGCCCTGTCTGTGTTACAGCCACTGCTGACCTGGACAAAGCCATTGCCCTGGCACACCTGCCCGACGTTATCATCACTACTTTTGGGGACATGATAAGAGTTCCCGGCAGCTACTCGAGCCTGCAAAAGGCAAAAGCTGAGGGAGCAGATGTCCGAATAGTATATTCCACTACAGACGCTGTAGAGATAGCCAAAGCCAACCCGGTGAAATCAGTCATCTTCATCGGCATCGGCTTTGAGACCACTGCGCCCACTATAGCTGCTTCTATACTTAAGGCACAACAGGAGAAAATAGAAAACTTCTACGTTCTATCCCTTAATAAGCTGACCCCGCCGGTGATGAAAGCGCTGCTCGACTCAGGCGAAGTAAAGCTAGATGGCATCGTCTGTCCCGGACATGTCAGTGTTATAATTGGTTCTCATCCCTATGAATTCATCCCCAGGGATTATGGAGTGGCCTGTGTCATCTCAGGATTTGAACCACTGGATATCTTGTTATGCATAGCTAAGCTGGTGGAACAAATTGAAAAAGGTGAGTCCAAAGTGGAGATAGCTTACCCCCGGGGAGTAAAGCCCGAGGGAAATAGAAAAGCCCGGCAACTGATGGAGGATATTTTTAAGATTGGTGAAGCTAATTGGCGGGGGATTGGAATTGTCCCTCAAAGCGGCTTGAAAATTAGAAAAAAATACGAGCACTTTGATGCCGACAAGGCCTTTTCAGTGAGCCTGAGACCACCACGGGAGCCTAAGGGATGCCGGTGCGGGGACGTAATCCGCGGCGCAGCTACACCGCTGGAGTGCAAACTATTTGGAAAGGCCTGCACCCCGGAAAGCCCTGTGGGTCCCTGCATGGTCTCCAGTGAAGGCGCCTGCGCCGCCTATTATCAATACGGGATTCCGGAAAATTTGCAAGACTTTTAGGGTAGATATGGAGCAGGCTAATGGATGACAGCATTCTTTTAGCACATGGCAGTGGTGGCAAATTGAGCCACGAGCTGGTGGAGAAAAAATTCCTGCCCTTCCTGGCTAATCCGGCATTGAATAAATTAGATGACTCAGCTATTTTCGAAGCCAGCGGGCGACTGGCTTTCACTACCGATGGCTACGTAGTAAACCCCATCTTTTTCCCGGGCGGCGATATCGGCAAGCTAGCCGTTTGCGGCACGGTGAACGACTTAGCTATGAACGGAGCCAAGCCTCTATATTTGAGCCTCTCGGCAATCATAGAAGAGGGCTTTCTCTTAAGTGAGCTTGAGCGGATAGTGCAATCAATAAAGAAAGCTGCTGAAGAAGCCGAGATAAGTATAATCGCTGGGGATACCAAGGTGGTAAATCGAGGACAAGCTGACAAGTTGTTTCTCACCACATCGGGAGTAGGAATAATCTCTCCCGGAGTTGATATCTCAGGAGCTAACGCCAGAGCCGGGGATAAGGTTTTGCTGAGTGGCACAATTGGCGACCACGGTATAGCTATAATGAGTCAGCGCGAAGGATTAAAGTTCTCCATGACTTTGAAAAGCGATTGTGCTCCTCTGAATAAATTAGTGTCTCAGATGCTGGAGGTCTCGTCCAGTATTCATTGCCTCCGCGACCCCACCAGGGGTGGGCTAGCCACCACGCTCAACGAATTGGCCCGGCAATCGAAGGTGGGCATTGTGGTAGAAGAGACCAAGATACCAGTGAAGGAAGAAGTTAAAGCTGCCTGTGAGCTCCTGGGACTGGACCCCATTTATGTAGCCAATGAAGGCAAGCTGGTAGCTGTAGTTGACCCCGCCGATGCCCATAAGATTCTTGCCCGAATGAGAAAAAACCGCTATGGTAGAGATGCTGCTATCATCGGCGAGGTAACCCGGGAGCACCCGGGAAAGGTGATAATGAAAACAAAGCTTGGCCCCTCCCGAATCGTGGATATGCTATCCGGAGAATTGCTACCCCGTATCTGCTAGTTGGTTTGACAGCCAGAATTCGCCAGTGCTACACTTCGTTCACCTGTGAAGCGTATTGGTATTCTATATCACCCTCTACGTGAGAAAGCCCGAGACTTAGCTAAGAAACTGGAAGAGTTTCTATCCTCTCGGGGAGTCTCTTCGTGGCGATGCTCAACCAGGGACGAGGATGAAGCTAAATCCCAGCTGGCCGGCACGGAGTTAATTCTCAGTATTGGCGGAGATGGCACTATCCTCCGTGTTGCTCGAATCGTAGCTGCCTTGTCGGTGCCCATTTTAGGTATAAACCTGGGCAGGCTGGGATTCATCACGGAGATAGATGGCGACGAGGTCTTGTCTCATTTGCCCGGTTTGCTCAAGGGGAAAGGCTGGATTGAGGAAAGGGCCATGCTCGAGGCTCAAGTTGAAGACAAAAGCTTTCATGCCTTAAATGATGTCGTGCTACGAAGTGTGGCGGTTCGCCTGGTTAACATAGAAGCCGAAATTGATGGCACAGCAATAACCACTTACCGGGCTGATGGCCTAATTGTAGCCACCGCTACCGGGAGCACCAGCTATTCCCTGGCATCTGGCGGACCAATTCTTCATCCTCAATCCAGGGAAATAGTCCTCCAACCAATATCCTGCCACCTGGGATTGAGTCATGCCCTGGTGCTGCCTCCGCAGAGCATAGTTGATTTGAAGGTTGCCCGCAGAGAAAAGGTCATACTTAGCATGGACGGACAGGTTGAATTGCCATTATCCGATGGGCAGAATGTCAGAGTGAAGCTCAGCCCTCACATAGCTTGCTTCTTAAGAATTCACGAGCCAACCTATTTCTATAGTTCGCTGTGGCAAAAACTGGGAGGAAGAAGAAATGAAAGCTGATATAAAGGTTGATAGGGCAAGGGTGAGCGATGCTAACTCTATGCACCGGCTGATCAGTCATTTTGCTGATAAGGGGGAGGTGTTGCCTCGCGCCTTATCTGAGATATATGAGGATATTAGAGATTACTTCGTAGTCAGGAAAAGAGGTCGGGTTATCGCTTGTGCGGCATTGCACGTTACCTGGGTTGATTTAGCTGAAATCAGGTCTCTGGCTGTCGATGAACAGGCACAGAACCAGAGGGTTGGCTCTGCGCTGGTCCAGGCCTGTCTGGAAGAGGCTAAGGAATTAGCCATACCCAGGGTTTTTTGTCTCGTTCGTAAGCCGGCTTTTTTTGAAAAACATGGCTTCCAATTAATTGACAAAGCGGAGCTGCCCCACAAGGTCTGGGCGGAATGCTATCGCTGTCCCAAGTTTCCCGACTGCGATGAGGTAGCTCTTATTCTCCACCTTTGAAGCTCGACAAGCAAAGCAATGTCATTTTAGCTGAGTAGCAAGAGTATGTTGAGAAGCATTCATAACCCCCTTTATTCCCCCTTATCTTAAGGGGGATATTGAAGGTGAGAGCCTCCTATCTTAAAGGGGATAAGAAGAGAATCCCCATGTTAGGGAGATTCCCCCTCTTAGATTAAGAGGGGCAAGGGGAGTTATGAAGGAGCGCCCCTAATTTTAAGATGGAACTTGCGGAAAAAGCTAAACTATTGAACAAGTGGATGTAATTAAAGTATGTTGAAGTCGGAAAAGAAGTTAGCCACCCAACAGATTTATCACGGGCGCGCGGTAAATATACGCGTGGACACCGTGGAGAAAGCTAGCGGCACAAAGACTACCAGAGAGGTGGTGGAGCACAGCGATTGTATAGCTGTGGTAGCCCTTGATGAACAAGATAATGTCCTTCTAGTTCGCCAGTTCCGCCATGCCGTGGACAGGTTTCTTCTGGAAATACCGGCTGGTGGCATTGACTCCGGCGAAGAGCCCATTGACTCTGTGCGCCGCGAATTACAGGAGGAAATTGGTTACTTCCCCCGGAAAATAGACAAATTGGGGGGCTTTTATGCCACCCCGGGCTATGGCACGGAGTACCTCCATTGCTTTGTGGCTACCGACCTTGTGCCCGCTCGTCTCGTGGCTGAAGATACTGACGACATCGAGCTGGTCCGCGTTTCCCCGGATGAGCTACCCCGACTTATCACCTCGGGCGAAATCTGCGATGCCAAAAGCATCGCTGCCCTGCTCATGTTCCTCTTTACACGGCCAGGGAAGTAGACTCGCCTGTGGGGTGATATCCCAATTGGCGCACACGCCAAATCGACCCCTTGACAGTGCGGAGAATGTGATAAAATACTATAAGCTAGAGATGTTGGAAAAACTAAACTGTTACGTGAAAAGACTTAGCATCCTTTTGATTACGGTAGCCTTAATTGCCGGGATGGTAGGCTGTTCTCTTTTTCCTCCCCGAAACCTGGAAATACGGACCTGGTATGATTTGGATGCCGTCAGGAACAACCTGGGCGGCAGTTACCTTTTGATGAA
>JBGPRV010000023.1:0-12435 GCA_041489785.1 Dehalococcoidia bacterium
GATTATCTATGAGATGTTCCCGGTCCCTCTTGCTTAAGGAACGATATCTCTCTCCAGCTTGAGCGAAATCATTTGTTAAACTTATCTTTTGACGAGTTACTTCACCATCAAGCGTGTATACACGTGATTTGCCCTCCTCAGAAGCCTCCTTAGGCATACCACCGGCTAGGCTATTGGGCTCATAGTTGACGGAACCGCTGAATTGGTCAATCTGCATCGCTCCATCCCGCTGGTTATTGTTGACTGGCACTATAGGCCGGTTTACCGGAAGCTCGAGGTAGTTCGCTCCGAGTCTATGGCGCTGAGTATCGGCGTACGAGAACGTTCGACCCTGCAGTAACTTGTCAGCAGAAAACTCAATTCCGGGAACAATGCTAGCAGGACAGAAAGCCGCCTGCTCCACTTCGGCGAAGAAGTTCTCCGGGTTACGGTTCAGCACCATCTTACCAACCGGCATCAGGGGAAACTTACTCTCAGGCCAGGTCTTGGTGGGGTCCAAGGGGTCAAAATCCTGCTTCAGTTCATCAGCAATTTCCATCAGTTGCACGTAAAGCTCATACTCGACCTCTTCTCCTCTGGCGATAGAATCGTGGAGGTCACGGGTAAGATAATCCGGGTCGACTCCAGCTAACCGAGTTGCCTCATGGCGGTCAAGGTTTTGCACACCCAGTGTCGGTTTCCAGTGGTATTTCACATACACGGCTTTCCCTTTGGCGTTCACCCACACATAGGTATTGACACCAAAACCCTCCTGCATACGGTAACTTTTCGGCGTGCCACGGTCAGAAAAAAGCCAGGTTATCATGTGGGTCGATTCCGGCGTTAAAGATATGAAATCCCAAAAACTGTCATGGGCAGAGGAAGCGGACGGCATGCTGGTATCTGGGGAACCTTTGAAAGCGTGCACCATATCCGGGAACTTGATAGCATCCCGGATGAAAAAGACCGGGAGATTGTTCCCAACCAGGTCGTAGTTGCCATCCTCCGTATAGAACTTGACAGCAAAACCTCTGGGGTCTCGCACTGTATCCGCCGAGCCCCTCCCTCCGGTGACGGTGGAAAAGCGCACGAACACAGGGGTCTTTTTTGCCGGGTCTTGAAGGAATGTCGCCTTGGTATAGGGCTTCATGCTCTTGTAAACCTGGAAGTAGCCATGTGCTCCCGCTCCTTTGGCATGGACAACCCTCTCGGGAATGCGTTCCCTGTCAAAATGAGCCATCTTTTCAATAAATTGGACATCCTGTAACAGTACCGGACCACGCTGGCCAACGGTCAGTGAGTTTTGATTATCAGTAACTGGTACGCCTTGATTGGTTGTCAGGTGCCTTTTTCTTTTGTCCACGATACCCTCCTTCCTGTGATAACATTGGGGATAATGCAACTCGATTACACCAGATTATACCAGTGATTGTGTCGGTCGAGCAATTTGTCCCTTTGTTGTTTTCGAATAGGAGACAATCAACTGCTGCAACGCTGGAATTAGCGCCTTCTTCTCAAACAAGAGTTCGGGAACTGTCCCCTAAGGCCCACCAATCTGGTT
Source organism: Dehalococcoidia bacterium (assembly GCA_041489785.1). Lineage (GTDB taxonomy): Bacteria > Chloroflexota > Dehalococcoidia > GIF9 > AB-539-J10 > RBG-13-51-36. The sequence goes on from JBGPRV010000023.1 coordinate 1,541, forward strand.
CCTAAATAACTTCTCTGCCAGCCTTCCAGATTATCGCCTGATTTTCCTTCTCAACCTTCAAAAAAACAGAAGGAACAACCAGTAGACCAGTGTATTCACTGCCGTCAGGGGAATGCCTATCCTGACAAACTCCCAGAAGGTCAAGGTTTCTCCTGCCCTCTTCTCGGCGTTCTGGATGATGATGACGTTGCTGGCTGCGCCGAGGATGGAGAAGTTGCCGGCAATGGTGCTGCCCGCTGCTAGAGCCACCATTTCCTTAGTCGCCGCACCCAGATGACTCAGCACAGGCAGGTAGAGGGCTACCAGCGGGACATTCGAGATTAGCTGGCTCAACACCACACTCACCCCCATAATGACACCGACGGAGCTGATATTCAGATATAAGTCGCCAATGACGCTTTGGAAGTACCCAGAGTCCCAAACACTTTGCATCAGGACGAACATCGCCGCAAAGAAAATCAGGGTGGTCCAATCTATCCTACGGACTATCCCGAGGCGGTGGGGACTCAGTAAGATGATGGGCAACGCTGCTGCTAGGGCAATATAGGTAAGCCGGAAATCAACACCAAACCCCATGAGGGAAGTGGTTATTTTAGCGACCACCAAGATAACGATAATAACCAGGGATACCTTCGACAATCGTGCCAGCCCTGGGTCTGTAATGGGGTCAGCTGAGTAATTCAGTGGCTCGTTCTTCAAGTGTTCTCTGTAGAAAAACTTGAGAATGAGGTATGTTAGAAAAAGATTGATGAGAGTTGGCACCGCCAGGTAACGGAGGAAAGTGACGAATGGATTGGGAATATTTCCGTTGATGGCGACCAGCAAGTTTTGCGGGTTGCCGATAGGACTCATCACGCTGCCAATGGTGACGGAGAAAGCTAGCGATAGTAGCAGCAGCTTTGGGCGAATACCCGTCTTTCTGGCAATCTGCAACATCACCGGGGTGCCGATAATAGCCAGTGTGTCATTCATCAGGAAAGCCGATAGCAGCCCAGTACCAAACAATATCAGGAGTAACAGGCTGTCCACTGTCTTAGCTCGTCCGAACAGCCGGGATGAAAAGTGAGAAAGATAGCCACTCTCTTCGAGCGCCTGGCCGACCACGAACATACCGAACAGGAAAAGTATGACATCCAGGTTGATGGCCTTGAGAGCTTCAGCCGGAGAGATTTGTCCCGTGAGCAATACCGCCAGTGCCCCGAGCAGCATCGCCTGCCATATCTGAAGGCGGAACCTGCCGATTTGCCGGACGGCGATGAGGACAAAAACCACCAACAGAACAATTATTGAGACCATAATAGTAAATATGCCGAGGCATACTTCGTTTCAATTATATAATATTACACAGAGCCTATCATCGCTGAAGCCTGTTCTGAAATACATATCAAACTAGCTCAGGAACTGCTCCTGTGCCATGGTATAATAGTAAAGCAGTTACATAACGCATACTCAAATAGTTTAGAGTATTGCCATGAAAGTTTTGAAACCTCTATCTGAACTTATTTCCCTCAAAGGGAAAAAGGCCTTAATAACTGGTTCCGCACTTGGTATTGGTAAGGCAATGGCCTATAGATTTGCAGAAGCAGGTGCGGATTTAGAACTTGTAGACATAAACGAATGGGGGCTAAGGACTCTAGCTGAAGAGCTTTCAAAGTTCAAAGTGGAAATCAACATTCATAAAGTGAACCTTGCCTCAAAAGAGGAGATAGCTGCCTTGTGGGAGGAATTGAAAAGGAAAGAGCCTGACATACTGGTAAACAATGCTGGAATATATCCTTTTAAGGAGTTCCTGGAAGTAGACGATGCTTTTTTAAACAAAGTGATGGACATTAATTTGAAATCAACTCTTTTGATGTGTCAGCATATGATAAAGAGACGATTAAAGAAAGGCGGAGTCATCATCAACATTGGCTCCATCGAGGCAATCATGCCTTTCGTAGAAGGCATGACTTCTTATAGCATAAGCAAGGCGGGAGTCATCGCTCTAACCAGATCTCTGGCCAAGGAATATGGCAAAAATGGTTTCCGAATAAATGCAATCATACCTGGCGGGATAATAACTCCGGGAACCAAGGCCGTGGCCAAAGAAATCACCCAGCTCCGGCTGAGCCTGCTCAAAACTGGCGTATTGTTTAGCACCAGGCTGCCCCTTAAAAGGGGCGGGCAGCCGGACGAAGTGGCTCGTATTACAGTGGTCCTAGCCAGTGATTTATCTAGCTATGTTCACGGAGCGCTGATACCTGTTGACGGAGGATTCTTATCGGCATAGTGTGGGCAGCAATCGCGGTTGTCTAGCAACCCTCCCGGATTTTTGTAGGTGCTTGATTCATCAAGCTTCGTCGTGAGCTCAGCCGAACGGCAGTTCGCTTTTTGTCATTGCGAGCACCTGAAAGGTGCGCGGCAATCTCATACCCCTCACGAGATTGCTTCGGCTGACTTCGCCAGCCTCGCAATGACAAAGGGGGAAACCCAATAAATTGGGCAACTGCATTTTTAAACAGCCCCCTATTTTATTAGTTCCCCCACTGTCTTATCGTCTTTCTCTGATGGGTAGTATTGGAGCACCGCCCGCTGTTCTGGGTCTGGGCCTATGACATTCATGGCTTGCTCTCGGTCGTTCCTAAGGTTGGTTTTAGTTCTGAGCCCTGCGCCGCCTCATAAATATGGTAGCTCCGGCTATAATTGCTGCCGCCAGAGCAATCCAGGGTGCTAGGATGGCCAGCTTATTCACCGGATAAGCTTCGCCGCCTACCGGTGCGGTGGGAATCCCAGGGCCTCCTTGGTCAACAATCACTCCATCGGGAGCTACTACATTGTCATCACCAACTCCGCCATCAAACAGCGTGATTGTGATTATATTGTCCCCATCATCGTCTCCTATCGGCAGCTGATACCAATGGTCGGTAGGATCGCTTGGGGTTGGACCGTACTTCCAGTATTGAGTACCCACAGGGAGAGGCGAGGGAAACGTCATGGTGACTATCGCTGAGGTGTAATTAGTAGATGGCAGCCTTATGTTAAACGAGAAGAAGCCGTGGGGGAATTCGAGGTCCGGCTTGCCCTCTTCCGGCAAGCTCGATTCGGGCACAGGGGTAAGGTTCTCAAGGGTGCTGGGGTCGGAATCGAAATACACCGTACCGGTGCCCGTAGCTGTCTCGGTCTTGCTCTCAACTGCCTTTATGGCATAGATAGTCCTTCCACCTACAGTACCGAAAGCCACATCATCATCACCATCACCATCCAGGTCACCCACCTCAACGTCCGTTATTGGTTCCCCAACGCAATACGGCGACCAGACAAGGTCTCCTAAGCCATCCCCGTCCCTGTCTAACCCATCAAACGCATAGATGCAATGTATTTCGACACTGCTGGCGGCAACGACTTCGTTCTTGTAATCCCGATCAACATCGCCTATAGCAAGCGATTCTCCGTAGTATCGGGTGTCCCAATCTATGAAATAACGCCACATTTCCTGCTCGGCAGGAGGACTGTCAATGTCGATTGCAAATAAAGTATCATTGGGCATGACACCTGTAATAGCAGCCACCTCAACGTCTGCCGGGTTCCCATCAAGGTCTCCCAGTTCAATGTCGGTAACAACCCTGTTGTCCTCGGTATAGAAACTGTAAAGCGGGGTTCCCCCCTCATCACCATCGAAGGCCAGAACCCAGCCTCCATATCCTCCGTCACCAGAAACGCCATAAGCATCTTCGGCATCCATAGTTACGGCGACGACCTCGTTGTCACCGTCTCCATCAACGTTGCCTATCTCTACCGTTCGCCCAGCGATATTCTCCGACCACATTAAGTCGCCTGTGCTGTTGTACACATATAGACATCCTAGCTTAGTCGGGCCAATGGCTGCCACATCCACCCCTGCTTGTCCGTCAAGCTGGCCCACTGCCAGGTCCACTACTGGTGTGGGGGTGCTAGTGATTGGCCACAGCCCCATTATGTCGTGTCCAGTGCCATTGATAGCGTATATATGGCTGGCCACGCTGTTGCATGCCACAATATCGTCAATGCCATCCCCATCAACATCACCTATCTCAATGTCCTTGACCTCGCCCGTCACTGGATAGGACCAGAGTATATCCCCATCTTTATCATAGGCATTTAATACCCAGGCTGTGCCGTTGTATCCTCCAGCTACGACTTCGTTACCCGGACTTTCCCCGTTTATATCGCCAACTGCGACAGCATATCCTGCCATCAATGGATCGTCCCATAGCCATGTTCCATCGTCACCTGAAATCGCGGTTAGCGTGCGTGTGTCTAGCATGGCTTCAATGGCCACTACGTCCTCTTCGCCGTCTCCGTTCAGGTCTCCTACGGCTATATCTGTGACATCCATGGTTGTATTATAAGACCAGAGTTGCTCGGGCGACGGAGGACCTACCGGAATTGCCCCCGCTGGTATCGCCAGCAAGAAAGAAAGCACCACAATTATTGTCACCGCTACCGACAAGAGTTTTCTGTTCATTTCAATTTACCTCCTTTGACAGCTTAGTCTTTATTCGTTGTCCCAGAGCCATGGGAAACGGATTCCCACATGGCCATGATAACTCATAGTAATACAGCGTGTTTTCCCTGTCAATACCTCGAAAGTTGTCACCTGAGCTTTCGGCTGCACCGCAAACACTAAGGGGGGGATTTGCCTTGAGGCAAATCCCCCCCTTAACCTGACTCCATAGCCTTTCTAGCTCTGGCGAGCAGCTTGCCTCCTTCTCACCACCACAAATGCCGCCACAGCAACTAAGACCAGCCCCAGCACAATCCAGGGTGCTAGGATGGCCAGCTTATTGACCGGATAAGCTTCGCCGCCTACCGGCGCAGCGGGAAACCCGGGGGCGCCCTGGTCAACGATTACTCCATTCTGCACTCCATCATCATCCCCCAGACCACCGTCGGTGAGAGTTAGGGTCAATACATTGTCTCCATCATCATCGCCCAGGAGTGAAGTCACATCAATCCAGCCCTCAGACTCATGATACTTCCAGTACTGAGTCCCTACAGGGAGAGGCGAGGGAAACGTCATGGTGACTATCGCTGTTGTGTGATTCCCTGGCAACGTAATATCAAAGGAGAAGAAGCCGTGTGGGAATTCGAGGTCCGGCTTGCCCTCTTCCGGCAAGTCCGATTCGGACACAGGGGTGAGGTTATCGAGGGTGCTGGGGTCGGAATCGAAATACACCGTGCCGCTGCCGGTGGCTGTCCCGGTCTTGCTCTCGACTGCCTTTATGGCATAGATAGTCCTTCCACCTACAGTACCGAAAGCCACATCATCATCACCATCCCCGTCCAGGTCACCCACCTCAACGTCCGTTATTGGTTCCCCAACGCAATACGGCGACCAGACAAGGTCCCCATAACCATCCCCATCTCTATCTATTCCATCAAACGCATAGATGCAATGCGGTGGCACGCTACTTGCGGCAACGACTTCGTTCTTGTAGTCCCTGTCAACGTCGCCTATGGCAAGAGATTCTCCATAATACGCGCCGGGGGACCAATCTATGGAGTAACGCCACATTTCCTGTCCGGCAGGAGAATTGTCAATGTCGATTGCAAACAGCGTGTCATTTCTAGGGTCTGTGATGGCAGCCACCTCAACATCTGCCGGGTTCCCGTCAAGGTCTCCCAGCTCGATATCCGAGATCATTTTAGGGTCGTCAGTACAGAAACTGTAAAGCGGGGGACCTCCCTCATCTCCATCAAATGCGTAGACCCAGCTACTAAAGGGGACTGGGTTACCAGGGCCATAATACGCAAAGACGACCTCATTGTCTCCGTCTCCATCAACATCGCCTATCTCTACCGTTCGCCCAGCAACGTTGAGGTCCGACCACATCAAGTCTCCTGTGCTGTTGTACACATATAGACATCCAGGCCCTTCGCCTATAGCCGCCACATCCACCCCCGCTTGTCCATCGAGCTGCCCCACAGCCAGGTCAATTACATGTTCCCCCTCAATCACCACTGGCCATCCTGTGACATCCTGTCCAGTGCCATTGACGGCGTATATTACTGCAGCTGAAACATCATTACATGCCACCACATCGTCTATGCCGTTGTCGTCAATGTCCCCTATCTCAATGTCAGTGACTGCGTCTATCGTTGGATAAGACCAGAGGAGATTTCCATCTTTATCATAGGCATTTAATACAGAGGCTGTGTCGTTCCATCCACCAGCTACGACTTCGTTCCAACCGTTGCCATTTATATCACCAACCGCGACAGCATACCCTGCCATTAAAGTGTCTTGCCACTGCCAATCTCCCGGCCCATCGCCTGAAATCGCATGTAAGGTATCCAGTAAGATGTTATCAATTGCTACCACATCATCCTTGCCATCTCCGTTCAGGTCTCCTACAGCTATATCTGTGACATCCATGGTTGTATTGTAAGACCAGAGTTCCTCGGGCAATGGAGGACCTACAGGAATTGCGCTCGCTGGTATCGCCAGCAGAAAGGAAAGCACCATAACTATTGTCACTGCTACCGACACGAGTTTTTTGTCCATTTCAACTTACCTCCTTTGACAGCTCGGGTTTTATTCATTGTCCCTGAGCCATAGGAAAATGATTCCCACATGGCTATAATAACCCATAGTAATACGGCGTGTTTTCCCTGTCAATACCCTGTACTCGTTCATGTGATTAGTGACGCATTGTCTGCTTGCGCTGTCATTGTGAAGCTCTCCCCCTGTCATTGCGAGCTGGAGGCGTGGCAATCCCACGAAAAAGAACAAATCCTAAATTCTAAGCACCAAACACTAAACAAATCCCAATGACCAAAATTCAAAAATTTTGAGCACTCGCATTTTGTGTTTTGAAATTGTTTGGGATTTCGTCGTTCGGATTTGGAATTTTAGCCGGCAGATTGCTTCGGCTGACTTCGTCAGCCCCGCAATGACAAAGGGGGGAGCCCAATAAAGTGAGCAACTTCATTTTCGAACAGCGTTATCGGGTAGTTGTTAAACGCCTCATATTTTGCCAAAACGGCGCTGGCGGAGTTTATATTCAGAAAGCGCTTCCTCAACATCTTTACGACCAAAATCAGGCCATAACACTGGAGTGAAGTAAAGTTCACTATAGGCAGCCTGCCAGAGGAGAAAGTTACTCAGGCGACTGTCACCGCCAGTGCGTATGACCAGCTCAGGGTCGGGGATGTCAGGGTTATATAGATACCGGGCAAGCACAGACTCATCTATATTGTTGCCGGCAATACCAGCGCTGGCGATACGTCTGGCTGCCTGGACAATTTCATCTCGCCCACCATAATCGAAGGCGAGGCAAAGCGTAAGCCCGGTATTATTTTTGGTGAGTTCAACTGCTGCCTGCACCTTTTCTCTTAGTTTCTGAGATAATCTATCCAGCCTGCCTAGATGTACCAGTCGGATATTTTCTTGATGAAAAGCCCGAGTTTCCTGGTCAATCTTCCTTGCTAGAAGACTGAGCAAGCCAGCAACCTCTATCCTGGGCCGGTTCCAGTTCTCGGTGGAAAACATATAAAGGGTCAGGTATTTTACTTCGTAGTTGACAAAAATCTTCACCACCGGGCGAATATTGTCACCGCCAGCATTGTGTCCGGCAAGCCTGGGCAAGCCGCGTTTCTTTGCCCATCGGCCATTGCCGTCCATAATAATGGCTACGTGCTGGGGAGGATAATTTGTTTGAGTCATAAACTGACCCCACGAGAAAAGAGATGCTTGATTTTCAGCAGGGGATAGGCGGAGCTATGTCCCAGGACAGCCAAAATTAACCTGCTGTGCCAATCGAAGGAAAATTTGCCTGAGTTGAGCAAAGACTCAGTCATGCCATTAGAATCAACCATGCTGAATATTCTCTCGATTTGGCGGTCGCTTAATTTGGTATAAGCCCATCTAGCCCAGTAGCCACGGGATAGTTCCTTGCCCATTTTTGCCTTCCACTGCTTTTGGTAGCGCGAAAGCTGGCCAGCGGTTAAATTATCACTGCTGAGAGCCTCATCAAGCACCTCGGCAGCTATCAGGGCACCAAAATGCCCAAAGTATATTCCTCCACCGGTAGTGGGCTTTACCTGCCCGGCAGCATCCCCAATAACCAGTACTCTGTCTCCGTAGCTGTGAACTAAAGTTCCCAGGGGGATAGCCTTTTGCCTGATTTCCATCTCCCGACTTGTTATTCTACCCTGGCTAAAGAGATTGTTGAGGAACTTTTGTAGATATAGCCTGGCCTGGGATGTTGCTAAAAGGCCAACATATGCTTTGTTGGTTGAAGTGGGCACAAGCCAGGCAAACGCACCCGGTGCTACTTCCTGACCAAAGTATATTTCGAATTCATCCACATTTTTCGCTTCAACTTCCACCTGAGCACCGACGAGGAAATTCTTGATTTTGCCCAGACCTAGCTTCCGGGGCAGCTCGGGTCTGAATCCATTAGCCAGGACCACAGCTCTAGCACTAAATATCTCCCTGGCTCCAGAGCACAAAGTTTCAGCTTGTATGCTATCTTTCCCGGGAATAATGTCAATGACTGGGGAAGAGAAGAAATATTGTGCCCCCTGAGATTGAGCTTTAGAGGCTATCGCTTTATCAAGTAAAAGCCGATTGACAACGTAAGCTTGAATCTTTTCAGTTTGCAATCTTAAGCATCTTCCTGAAGGGGAGAAAAACTTGGCTGAGTTTAACTTGGTTAATATTACATCTGTGCCGAGGTCCAAGGACTGGAAACATTCGGTGCTGATTATTCCTGTGCAACAGACATTGAGTCCCGACGCACTTTTTTCTTCAAAAACAGCGACATCATAACCTAATGAAGCTAGCTCATAAGCTGTGTAGCTTCCGGTGGGCCCCGCCCCTACTATGATGACATCGTAAAATCGGCCTGACAATTCCCTGCCACCTTTTTAGATTCCTGCCTGGCAATGCTATATTATATAACAAATTGTCTAGCTATTGTCCTCGTTCAGTACCTTAGTGACACTTCTTTTTTGTCATTGCGAGGAGCGATAGCGACGAAGCAATCTCTAAACGAGGTTCCTCAGTCCAACTATAGCAGACTCCAGCTTCGCAATGAGATTGCCACGCCTTCGGCTCGCAATGACACTGAAGGTTATTACCCAATGTTACAAACATATAAAGTGTCACCCGTCTATCTGAACTAGCTCAGCTATACCTATTTGTCGATTTGACAGCTACCTTGCCGTGTACCGGCGTACAGCACATTAATGACAGCGGTGGCTAAGGTGTTTTAGCTGTGGGTTGAAACGGAGAGTATGGTTCGTCCTACCAAGATTATTGCGGACCCCGCCGAGCCGCTCTACGCCAACTAGCATAAGGAAAGGTAACTGTCCTCATCATCTGGCCTTTCCCTTCTTCCCACCCTGACGTTTGGCTTCAGAGCCGGAGGGAAAAATGTTCTTGACCATCCGTTCATATAAGTCAGGCTGGTTTGTGACACTGTTTTTAATGATTTCCGCCACATCCACTTCGGGATTTAGGTACCCAAGGAACTCACATTTTAGCATCTCAAGCAGACTGGCAAGGGCATGCTTGTCCTTGTATGATAGCGGTGACAGGATTTTCTGGATAAACTCCCAGCCCGCCGGAGTTGCCGGTTTAAGGGCGTTCTCCCCGTTGCTGGTCAAAGACACACGTACTATTCTGCGGTCTTTCCTGTCTCTTGTCCTCTTGACCAGGCCGGCTTTGACCATGCGGTCGACTATCATACTGACGCTGTTTGGGCTACGCTCTAGAATAAAGGCTAGGTCAGTTGGCCTTAAAGAACCACCGCGGGATTTCACAGCAGCAAGCACTGCGAACTGTTCCATAGTAAGCCCGTATTCCCTAAGTATTGAATCCTCGCACAAAACAAGTGCGTCGCGGACTCGGTGCATCAGGAGCCACAATTTCATATCTATATTTTTGGATTCAAAATTTACTGCCATATTTAGCCCCTCCTGATTATTTCATGGGAACTTTGCTCGTTTGTGCCGTTTCTACTATAACATCTTCTATTTATTTACAACAAATCAAATGACTCAATAATAGCTTTCTCCAATCTATGCAGTCTTCCATTCTGTAAATCATGCTTCATTCAAAACGTGCTAAATGAAATTTTAGCGGGGAGTATAGTTTATTCTACCGGGATTACTACTAACCCTGCGGAGCTGCTCTACGGCAGCTAGCATAAGTTGACTTAATTGACTTCGTCATTCAGTCTTTTTCTTGGTCTTTCCCTTCTTCCTACCCTGACGTTTGGCTTCAGGAGTGGAGGGCAAACCGTACTCGTTCAGCCATTGCTTTACATTGGCCGCCTGCTCTACCTCTTTTCCCTTCACCTCTTCTATATCCACTCCAGGATTGAGATACCTTATTACCTCGTACTTTACCGTCCCGAGCAGACTGAGAAGGGTACTCCGTTCCTCATATGATAGTGGCGACATGATTTTCCGAATACACTCCAAGCTTGCCCGAGTTGCTGGGCTAAGGGCGTTCTCCGCCTTGCTGGTGCTAACCACATATACCACCCTGCGGTCACTCCTGTCTCTTTTCCTTGTGACCAAACCAGCTTTGACCATGCGGTCCACTATCATACTGATACTGTTCGTGCTACGCTCCAACCACCGGGCGATGTCAGTTATCCTTATAGGACTATCGAGATATCCCATAGCCACAAGCACTCCGTACTGCTCCGTAGTAAGCCCGTATTCCCCAAATATTTGGTCTTCGCACGTCTTAAGCAGGGTGTAGGTTTGGTACACCTGGCGCCACAATCTCAAAACCATACTTTCAGCTTCAATATTTGTCTTCATATTTAACCTCTCCTGATTATTTCATGGGAACTTTGCTCGTTTGGTCCACTTCTATTATAACAACTTTTGTTTGTTTACAACAAATCAACATGACTCAA
>JBGPRV010000024.1:0-12265 GCA_041489785.1 Dehalococcoidia bacterium
CTGCCTGCGAGCGTGAGGTTGGCTGGGTAGGTCGCAGGTTTAACAGTCTGCGCACCATTTTGATTATAGCAAATGGTACCGGTGGTAAGTATTTGAAAATTATTACTATGTGCGGGAGTCACACTAAAATAGAGTGTTGTTCCAGCGTTTTTTTCACAGTAAATATTTCGGAAAGCCTTTGCAGGGACAGCACTCACCGTTGCATCATTAGGACCCTGAAATGCTACACTAACTCCGTAGGTACCGGTAACCGTACCGCTGAAACTCCAGTTACCATAAAGCTTAATATCACAACCGCCCGATGAGACTCCATTAATTGTTCCGCCACCGGAAACCGCACCAGTCGTTACAGGTGAGGTTCCGCCTCCACGAACATAAAGTATGTTAGGACTGGCGAATGTAAGAGTGCCGTATATGGTTATATCACCACAAGTTCGATCCCCCCCCATACTAACGGTATGGCCTACCGCAATAACCACATTATCGGTTGCGCCTGGGACGACTCCGCCAACCCACGTTGACGCTGTTCCCCAGCTGCCGGTTTGGTTTGAGGTGATGGTCGCCGCCTGCACTGGCGTGGATGTGTGGATGGCTATGACCAAACCCAGGCTGAGCAATAGCATCACGGCAAGTAATACCTGCCAAATAGCTCCAAATTTTCCTTTAATCATTATACCCTCCTTTCATTAACGCACCCTCCTTTTAACCAAAAAGAATACCAGTAAACCTATAACAACCACCCCGCCGATAATCTCAATTATAAGCCAGTTCACTGGCGTCGTATCGTTTGACGGCAGTGGCACTGGCGAAACGCCGGACTCCGTTACCTGGAAGGCGGCCCTTTCTTCAGCAAGGACGGTGCCGTCATCCAGCATCACCTGGGATTTCACAATATATATACCCTTAGCCAGTACTGCCTCGGGCTCGTATTTGGCGCTCAGCCGCAGCGACATTTCGGGAATTATTGAGCTCGAGGTCAGGGGCACAGGGATGGTTTTCAGTGTTTTTCCCTGGAATTTGCTGATGGTTATGTTGCCCTGGATTCGGAAATGGTAGTTGCCGGTATTATGGAAAATGGTAGAAATATCGAATGTCTGCTCGCCGGCTGCCTCCATGTCGAGCCCGGTAATCTCACCCTGGCGGGTCAGCGTGGTATTTTTCACAGTGAGGACAATCGGCACGTTTACGGCGGTAATCATGCCCACCCCTCCTTCGCCAGTCGCTCCTGTCTTGATATTGATAAGGGCATACCGGCCGCCCGCGCCGACATCCGGGGGGACTTGAATGGTCGCCGTTACTACCTCAGAGCCACCGGGCTCCAGGTGGAACGACTCTTTATCTAACGTTATAAAGTCGCGAGCCGATAAATCGGTATTCTCGGCTGTTTCCAGCAATTCATAAGCTCCGCTGAGCGTCTGACCGAAATGTCCGACCCGCACCGTAATCTCCGTAGCCGGGTCGGCGGTCCCGATGCTTACCGTCATTTTGTGAGTAAGATTCTGTCCCGGAGAGACGTTAGCCGTGAAAATCGCCCCCTGTACCGTCAGCCCACTATCGGCAGCCGACACCGGTGAGGCTGCCAGCAATATCAACACCGCCGGGAGCAATCCGAGAAACTTCAATGGCAATTTAACCATCTATCTCCGCACTCCCCTCGAGTGCTCCTTAAATCTTTATCGGGAATATGCCGGGCCTGTAAAAACAGCCCCGGCAATACCCGCCAGTTAGAGAACAGGTTTAGGGGGGTATAACTACTGCGCCGGTGAACGTGATGGTGATGGCATAAGCGCCGACTGCTTCACTGCCCGCAATGTTCTGCTTGGCCCAGAAAGGCAGCGTACCGTTACCGTTCCCTGTATAGGTTATCCCGGTGTCAGCAAATGCATAAGTCGAGCCATCCTTGCTGATTTGCAGCTTGCTGAGCAGCGGCGTTACGCCGCTCTTCATGTAGCCACCGTTATCGTTATCTTTAGCCGTCAGCTGCCAGGGGACAGCAGTGCCGTTTCTGCTTGCGGGTGTAACTGTGACCGTGCCATCGGTGGCACTCTGGCCTATGTTGTCACCAAAGACGAAGTTCCCAAAAGCAATGGCACTTGGCGCCGTTATCGTAATGGTAGCTTCCGTAATATTGCCTGTGACTTCGGTAGTGGGGCCTGCGGGCACGCCGGCAACGACGCCTCCCGGAATGACCAGGGCTGCCATCAGTACCAGAACAATACCTAGCATTAGAATTCTCTTCATTTATTTTTCCTCCTTATTAAGATTTTTTATATCCTCAGTCATTTCCTGAGTGTCTATAAAAGTTCCTCTTTGATCCTCCTTTGATATAGGCATCACCCCCCTTCTTTATGTTCCAGGAAAGCCCTGGAGCGCATTTCCGTTTAGTGCCTTAGTTCCACAATATCACTATAATATCACTATTAATATAGTATTTGTCAATAGGTTACTCGGCACTTCTTAGCAATACATCACCTTTCCCATAAATGCCAGGTCAGCGTTTTCTTTTAGTCATCAGGTTACCTGCCTAAATCGGAATTTTCCAGGCATTTATAACTGCCAGCACCCCAGACATATTCAGCTGGCAAGGCGGTGTGCCAGACTGCCATAGATTGATACATGTTAGAACATAAGACAGGTTGGGGGCATTGGGAATAAGACCATAGGCACCTACGAAGTCGAGTGTATATATTGTCGGCTCGGTTATCGAGATTGGTTGAGTTACGTTCCTGAATCCGTCCTTGCTGGCCGTCACGTTATAACTCCCGAGGGCTGAGACCGTCAATGTATAGTTTCCACTACCATCGCTGAGGGTGCTCGCTTTCTGTACGGCACCCACGTATGCGGTAACGTTTACCCCAGCCAATATGATGCAGTTGACCTCCTTGGTCTCCCCGACTATCCGGGCTACTGCAGTGGTGAAATCCCACAGAGGCCCTGCAGCGGATGTTCCATGGTTATCTGTAGCTACTATTTTCCAGTGATATTGGGTGCTGTAGGCCAGAGTCCCTGGGTCATACGTGGTCGCCGATTGGTTGTGGGAAACCAATGGCGGAGTTGAGTTGGTGCCGAAGTACACATCGTAGGTCACCGTATCGCCGGCATCGGGGTCTCCACCGCTCCAGCTCAGGTCGGCATTGATTGGGATGCCAGTGGCATTGTTCGCCGGGGAGGGGTTGGAAGGCGTGTTTGGAGGATTGTTCGGCGCTTCAGCCGATGTCACCCTGGCTCGAAGGCAGGCATTCCAATTGTAGTCTGTTCCAATGTCTGTCCAGCTTGTCCCATCCGGGCTCACATAGCTGACTCCTGTCTGTATCGGCGGGTCGCACATCGTGGTGCTCCCGGACACCCATTTATATTCGATAGGTAGTGGGTAGTTATAGCCCGGTGTGGTCATTTTGACGGCAATGGTGAATGGTTGGCCATTGGTCAGCGAGACAGGCGAAGTGAGTGGTATAGAGTAGTAACCAAACTCCTGACAGGTCCCTGACTGAGAAGTAGTTAAATTCTGGAGACCATCGGAAATATTGCCATCAAGGTAGACCTGAATCTGGTACTGGGCATTATTGCTGGTGGTCCAGAAGTCCACATGGGTGAGGCTGCCGTTCTGGCTTGAGGTGAAGATATTAGCCATCCAGGCAGACGGAGCACTGTAGCCAACGACCCCAACCTGACCAGCTTCATCCCAGTAGTAGAGCTTCTCGTTCGGGTCGTAATTTTTGTACTTAAGGTAGGCTATCTCTCCCATACAGCTTGAATTGTAGGCTAGCCAGAAAAAGCCATTGTTTCTCCAGCCTGTCCCCCAGCTATTCTTAACTAGCCAGGCACCAGTCCCTGGCGTCTCAAAGTGGGGAACACTGTCATCCCAACCAATAATGGAGACCATATGGTTAGCAGCCGTACATGCAGCACAATCATAAACGGTGCCATAGGTAGGATGAGTGTATTTATGCGCGTCATCATAATAAAAAACCATGGTCACAGGTCCCTGGTTATACATCGCCTCTTTTATCAAACCAGTTTGGCTTTTGTCGTTGGTTACCAATCTATATCCGTTGACCTTCTTAATAGGTGAGCAACTGTCACAGACACAAGTTCCATCACAGTTCAATCCCCCTGTATTATATGGATTGCACGATTCTAAAACAGCGCCTTTTTTGATAAACACTTCGCTGGCGAGCCAGCTCCATCCACCTGCCATACAGGGATCAGTAGAATGGTCGTACTTGGAAACCCAGGAGCGGTCCATACACAAAACTACGCTCTGCTCGGAAAAATCGTATGTTATATTCTCGCCGATCAAAACCGCTGATTCTAAAACAGAGGTAGTGCCGAATATCCAGCAGGTCCCACAGGGGTTCTGGTTCTTTACCGCAGTTACCTTGCCCTGATTCCTCCAGTCAAAGCTGCTGGGGAGGGCGGCAGATGTTGCTGCCCTCTGTACCGGGATTTCATCCAGGTGGCTCAAATCCATAGGCGGCGGAATATAGCCATAGAAAGGCTCTGGCGGGTTTTCCCAGAACTCCAAGAACTCGGGGTTAATGGCAACCGCTTGGAGTGTCTGGTTTTCTTGAGCCCTCAAGTCACTGGCGCCCCCGAAGGGCATTACGGCGATACCAAAAAGAATAATCAGAGAACAAATTATATTGAACTTTTTGCTCCGATTAGAAACCATGGCTTTCTACCTTCTCAAACAATCCCGGGTAACAGTCTAGTTTTTCCAAAATTCTAGCTTATTTTATGTGAGCCCCACACTGTCAAACGCACACCACCAAGCATCCTGCCAGTTAGCGCAGGCACTGGTGCAACCTCAAGGATTTTACCCATTTTCCCCCTCCTTTCATTGCTACACCTTCCTTGTTCCCGCTTTCATATTTGTTCTCACTGTTCGATAAACCACGGACAGGCTCTTACCTTTTTCCTTCAAGGAAAAAGAAATCCCTTCGGCTACGCCTCGCAATGACACCGGGGGTCGAGGAAGAGGATTGCATTTCCGTAGTAAATATTGTACTGAGACCCCACTGCGCCCACCGTTGGCTGGCCACACTCATAAGTGAAATCTTATATGCTACAGTAATATAAGAGTAACACTTATCTTCAAAAAAGGTCAATAGGTTGCTGCGGAATTTCTTACGGATT
Source organism: Dehalococcoidia bacterium (assembly GCA_041489785.1). Lineage (GTDB taxonomy): Bacteria > Chloroflexota > Dehalococcoidia > GIF9 > AB-539-J10 > RBG-13-51-36. The sequence continues at coordinate 5,137 of JBGPRV010000024.1, forward strand.
TCAGTCGTTATTGCCACCGCCCGGCAGTTTGATTCTCAGCCACTTGCCTCTTTTCATTCTGAGCCCTTTCCTTTGTCATTGCGAGAATGCTTCACATCTTTTCCGGAGCGGCCATGCCCATGAGGCGAAGGACTTTAGCCAGGGCAATCCGAGTTGCCTGGACCAGCTTGAGGCGGGCTTTAGTTAGCGCTTCGTCCTCAGAGACAACCCGGCATTGCTTATAGAAGCTGTGAAACGCGGCGGCTAAATCCTGGGCATAGTAAGGCAAGTGGTGAGGCTCGAGATTAACTGCCACCCGTTCTACTATTTCGGGGAGGAGTATTAAGCGGCGAATTAAGGTTAGCTCCGGCTCGATGGTAAGCAGTGAAACATCGCCCTGACTACAGTCTATCTCCCGCTGTTGCGCTAAGCGAAGAATGCTGGCAATCCGGGCGTGGGCATATTGAACATAGTACACAGGGTTGTCCGCTGATTGCTTTTTAGCTAACTCTAGGTCGAAATCCATCTGGCTATCAGCGGAGCGAGAGAGGAAGAAGAAGCGGCAAGCATCTGGACCTACCTCTTCTATCACCTCGCGTAAAGTAATAATATCGCCACTGCGCTTGGATATTTTAACTATTTCCTGTCCACGCCGCAGGGTGACGAGCTGGCAGATTATCACCTTAAGCTGCTCAGGGTCACATCCTAAGGCCTTGAGCACCGCTTTCATGCGAGGGACATGTCCCTGATGGTCAGCCCCCCAGATATCAATCACCCGGTCGAATTTCCGCTCGAGAAACTTGTTGTAATGATAGGCAACATCCGAGGCAAAATAGGTGGGAGAACCATCGCTGCGCACCAGAACATTGTCCTTGTCTTCACCCAGGGCGCTCGATTCAAACCAGGTGGCGTTTTCCTTGTTAACAATATAGCCCCCACTTTGGAGTAGTTCTATAGCCCTGTTATATTGCCCGCCCTGATAAAGGCTTCTTTCTGAGAACCAGGTGTCAAAAACAACGTTTAGTGGCTCGAGGTCCTGTTTAATTCTCTGTAGCATCCTGGCAACCCCAACCTCCGCTAGTTGCGAAGCTGCCTCGCTCTCGGGCAACAATAACAATTTATCACCTTGCTCCTGAATTATTTCTTTGGCCAGGTCAATCATGTAATTACCGTAGTAGCCATCCGGGGGCATGGCCGCTTCTTTGCCCAGGCATTGTCGGTAACGAGCATAGAGGGAACGGCCGAAGTTATCTATCTGGTTGCCCATATCATTTGTGTAATATTCTTTTTCTACAGCATAGCCAGAGACAGTAAGAACATTGGCCAGGGTACTGCCTAAAACGGCACCACGGCCATGACCTACGTGAAGAGGTCCGGTGGGGTTGACACTAACGAATTCCAGTTGGACCTGCTTACCTTTGCCGAGGTCAATATCACCATATGATTCGCCAGCAGCCATGATGGATTCCACCTCTGTGCTCAACCAGCCCTCCCGCAAAATGAAGTTGATGAAGCCTGGAGGAGCAATCCAAACCTTGTCAATTTGGGGCGGCGGTACTATATGCTCAGAGATTTTTTTCGCTATAGCCATGGGGGACATCCTCATAGCCCGAGCCAGCCTCAAAGGGAGGCCTGAAGCAAAATCTCCGTGTTCGGGATTTTGAGGATGTTCGATAAGCACCTCGGGCAAAGCGGCTGAAGCCAGAGCACCTTCTTGCTGCGCCTTCAATACAGCTTGCTGCAAACATCTAGCTAATTCTTGCTTGAGCATGTCAAAACAATAAATCCTAAACTCTAAATAGTTTCAAAATCCAAAATCACGATATCAAACCTATTTTGTTTTCTCAAGTATGGCACCTGAGATTTTCATAAGCTCATCGGCTTCCCGAATTAAGTCAGAAAAATTCCGCCGGCTACAACGATACATTCTCCTGTCACGAAGCTGGAGGCATCGGATGCCAGATAAATCATTGCACCTACCATATCATCAGGGTCGGCTATGCGTCCCAGTGGTGTCCTTTTGATCATCTCCCCCTTGTATTCAGGCATAGCCAAGAAGCGAGAGTCGCCGAGACGGGTGTGCACATTTCCGGGAGCTAGCGCATTTACGCGGATATTATACTGAGCCAATTCCAGGGCCATGACTTTAGTTACCATTATGACCCCAGCCTTGCTGATTGCATACGTGCCGATATTTGCCTCTGGTTTAAATCCATCCATTGAGGCGACATTAATAATCTTGCCTCCGCCGTGTTCCTTCATCACTTTAGCTGCGGCCTGGCTGAGGAAGAATAATCCCTTCAGATTAAGATTCAAGATGCTATCCCATAGACGTTCATCAACTTCTAATGAAGATGCCAACGCCGGGCTAGTGCCGGCGTTGTTCACCAGGATATCAATTTTCCCAAATTCAGCGGTGACTTTGTTGACCAGGGTGTTTATATCTTCCATCCGACCCACATGAGCTGCTATCGGCAAGGCTTTCCTTCCTAATTTCTTTATTTCCTTGGCTACATTCTCCAGGTCAGGAAGTTTCCTGCTGGCTATTGCAACGGTTGCTCCGGCTTCGGCAAAACCTAGTGCAGTGGCTCGGCCGATGCCTCTTGAGCCACCGGTGATTAAAGCTACTTTTCCATCCAGGCGATATTTATCAATGTACATAATAAACCTTCTTTAGCACCTCCGGGTGCGTTTTTATTTTCTCCATATTCTAGCTAAATTGTAAAGCTTTTGCTAAACCTTAGCACTTTCCGAGCAAATCTTAAACTACGCCCTTCCAAATCGTATCGCTTTGGATTTCTTATTTCGTCATTTGGATTTGTTTAGTATTTCGGATTTAGAGTTTAGTATTTAACGAAGATTAGCTCCATTCAGCGCTTTTGGACCATGCTCGGCTCAATTGTTGACGTAAAGGTTGATGTTCAGCTTTCTTTAAATTGGGGTCGCTTTGAAAAAGAGTCATGGCCTCTTGCCGAACTAACTCCAGACTGCGTAAATCGGTTAACTTGGCAAGTTTGAGGTCGGGCAGGCCGCTCTGTTGGGTGCCGAAAAATTCCCCGGGACCCCGTATCTCCAGGTCTTTCTCAGCCAGGGCGAAGCCATTATGAACCTTCTCCATCAGCCGGAGGCGCTCCCTGGCTTCCGGCGAAAGCTTTTCCGTGATAAGCAGGCAATAGCCCTGTTCTTTATCTCGCCCCACGCGTCCCCTGAATTGGTGGAGCTGAGATAAGCCAAAGCGTTCCGCACCCTCGACCATCATGACCGAGGCCCTGGGTACATCAATGCCCACCTCTACTACCGAGGTTGACACCAGAATATCAAGCTCCCCGGCTCGAAAATGGCGCATTACCTCTTCTTTCTCAGGGCCAGGCATTTGACCATGGAGCAGTCCCAATTTTAAATCCGGGAAGACCTCCCGGGATAGCCGCGCATACTCCGTTTTGGCGGCTTTTGCCTCAAGTATTTCGGATTCTTCAATTAAGGGGCAGATGATGAAAGCCTGCCGGCCATTGCTGACCTGGCGACGGAGGAAGATATAAGCTTTTTCCCTATCCTGTGGTTCCAGGCACTTTGTTTTCACGACCTGCCGTCCCGGGGGCAACTCATCAATAACCGAAAGGTCCAGGTCTCCATAGAGCGTCAGCGCCATGGTCCGAGGAATAGGTGTGGCTGTCATGACCAGGACATGAGGGTTAAATCCCTTTTGCCGCAGGGCAGAGCGTTGTAATACGCCAAAGCGGTGTTGCTCATCTATCACCGCCAGCCCTAATTTGTTAAATTCGACCTCCTTTTGAATGAGGGCATGGGTGCCGATAACAATGTCCACTTCACCGTGCTTAATTTTACCGTGCAGGCTTTCTTTCTCAGCGCTGCTAAGGCTCCCAATGAGCAGAGCGATGGTCAGCGGGCTGGAGAGAAATCTCGTATAGCGTCTGATAGTCCCTTCGCCCGGCTCGGAACAGGGTTCCTGGCTGCCAACCTGGGACAGGTAGTTACAGATATTGGTGTAGTGCTGCTCAGCCAGGATCTCAGTGGGCGCCATTAACGCCCCCTGATAACCGTTGGCCGCCGCTATCAAGAGAGCCAGGGTCGCAATCACAGTTTTGCCGCTGCCGACCTCTCCTTGAAGAAGACGTGACATGGCCTTGGCTTGCTTGAGGTCGGTCAAAATTTCCTGCAACACTCGCTCCTGTGCCCGGGTCAAGGTGAAAGGCAGGCAATTTAGAAATCTGCTGATAACTTCATGGTCTATATGGAAGGCATTACCAGGTTGACCTTCCTGCCAGTCCCGCTTTTTAGCCAGCACGCCTAATTGAAGAAGAAATAGCTCGTCGAAGGATAACCTCCCTCTTGCCCTTTCCGCCATTGTCTGGTCAGCGGGGTAGTGAATTTGAGCGATTGCAATGGGAAGGTCTAATAATTGGCAGCGGGTCTTAATCTCCGAGGGCAGAAAATCGCTCAATTGCCAGGCGTAGCCATCGACAGTCTCCTTGGTCCATTTCCTTACTTGCCGGGGATATAAGCCTTGAGTAAGGGGATAGACGGGGACCAGTCGCCCGGTGTGAATCAGTTCTTTATCTCCCAGCAATTCCCATTCCGGGGACTCGAACACCTTGTGTCCTTTGAATATGCTAACTGTACCGCTGATTACTATTCGGGCATTAGTACGGAAGTTTTTTGCCAGGTACGGTTGATTAAACCAGACCACTCTGATATTTCCTGTCTCGTCGCCGACAATTGCCTCTGTGCCTCGCCGGTTACCCAGAGTAGCCACTCTGGCTTGCCAGATTGTGCCTATGATAGTTTGCTCTTCACCTGCTATAAGTTCCGAGATGGGTTTCTTCCGGCTGTAATCGACATAGCGTCTGGGGAAGAAATAAAGCAAATTGCGCACTGTCCGGACATTGAGCTTGGTAAATTTTTTATCTGCACTGGTCGAGATGCCTTTGATAATAGTTATGGGCGAGTCCAGCTCTTCGCTTCGCTTCTGACGGGGCTTAGCCACCGCCTTCTGACTACTGACTACTGTCTTCTGACTACTGCCCGTTTGCGTCGCTTTTTCCAGCTTATCGAGCCAGCCAAAGACATTTGCCATCCATCTCTTGCGCTCATCCACGCCGTAAGAGCCGTAATTGGACTTGGCTAAATTAAGTTCATCAAAGCCCTTTAAAAGCTGTGGGTCATTGATACTCTGCCTGATTTGCCCGGCCTGTTTGTGAAGATACTGATCCAGGCCGCCGATTACCGCCTTATCGGTGTAACCCTTCCGGCATTCCAGCTCAAGAACGTTTCGTAGCGAATCAATGCCTGTCACTTCCCATTCCACCCCAAAAGTTTCGCAACTTCTTGGAAGTCGCCCGGCTTTTTGCACAGATTTAATCGAAGCAGTCGATTATTCTTTACATCTGGCAAAGCTTGATTCATCATGTACAACGCTTTTTGTCATTGCGAGCCCCGACTTGTCGGGGCGTGGCAATCTCATACCCCTCACGAGATTGCTTCGTCGCTTTGCTCCTCGCAATGACTCTTTCCAAATTAGAAATTCCTTTTACTTGTAGCTTTGCCGCAAACACTATTCCAGGGAAATTACATAATCATAATGGGGCTGGCCGCCGTAAACTACCTCGACCTCGGCCTGGTACCGGTCACGAATTTCCTGAGCCATCTCTTGAGCTTCAGCACCCTTGATTTCAGCACCGTAATAAACGGTGACTATCCCGGCCTTTTCCGCACCGGCTTTGCCCAGAGCTTCAAGGACAACATCCCCTATTTTATCAGCCCTGGCTATCAAATCCTCATCGTTCAGAATGGCGATAAATTGCCCCTTTCTTATTTTCAGGCCTTTAAGACAGGTCTCACGCGCTGCTCTGGTAATCTCTATAGCCTTTACTTTATTTATTGCCTTCTCCATAGCTTTGGCATTTTTCTCTAGATTCAGGTCATACCCGAAAGCCAGAAATGCCGCTATGCCTTGAGGGATATTCCTGGTGGGAATCACCTTCACTTTTTTGGAAGTCAAGGACTGGACCTGAGAAGCGGCAGACACGATGTTCTTGTTATTGGGCAGTAGAATAATGTTGTCCGAGGGTGCTGATTCCACAGCTTGCCAGAGCTCATGAACACTGGGATTCATCGTTTGACCACCAGGGATAATGATTATGTCACCTAAACTGTTAAGCAGCTCGAAAAACCCGTCTCCAGTGGCCACTGTTACCATAGCGATATCCACTGAAGGCATTCTTTCCTTCTGCATCTTGATGAATTCGGCATGTTGGTCATCCATGTTATTAATAGTTATCTCATGCAGCTTGCCCAACTTTGTGGCATATTTCAGGATTTCACCAGGCTTGAAGCTATGGATATGGACTCTGACCAGAGTATCGTCGCCGGTCATAATTAAAGATTGTCCCTTCTTTTTGAGGTCTTTTTCGATTTTGCTTAAATTAAGATTCTGCCCCTCCAGGACAAAATTTGCGCAATATCCATAAGGCGTTTCCAGATGGGTAGGCATCTGAGCTGCCCTGGGAACCAATTCTGCCTCGGCAACAACCAGGCGAGGCCTCCGATACTGCATCTTCTCTGACTCTCCCTTGAGGAATTGCAGGGCGCCCTCCAGCAAGACGTACAAGCCTTGCCCGCCGGCATCCACCACTCCGGCATCCCTTAATACTGGCAGTAATCTGGGCGTCCGGGCCACTGATTCCTCAGCCGATTTTACCGCAGCTTCCAATACCGAGACTAAGGCATCATCATTTTTAACTGCTTCTTGAGCAGCTTTAGATGCATCCTTAAGCACTGTCAAGATAGTCCCCTCAACAGGATTGACAATCCCTTTGTAAGCAGTTTGTGATGCTTTGGCCAATGCTCTGGTAAAATCCCCGCCGTCGCAATGGGTCTTGCCCTCCAGCCCTTTAGCTAAACCTCTAAAGAATTGAGATAAGATAACCCCCGAATTGCCCCGCGCTCCCATTAAAGCACCGTGAGCCAGCGATTTGGCTACCGAGGAGATCTGGTTATCCGAATTGGACTTGGCCTCTTCCAGGGCAAACTCCATGGTGAGCACCATATTGGTTCCGGTATCACCATCGGGAACAGGGAAAACATTTATGGCATTGATATCGGGGGCGCTTTTTGCCAGCCAGGCAGTTCC
>JBGPRV010000025.1:0-12194 GCA_041489785.1 Dehalococcoidia bacterium
ATTTCGAAGTGGACCTTAAGGGGAATTTTACTTTTGTCAATGACCAAATGACACAACATCTACAGTACTCAAAAGAAGAGCTACTGGGGATGAATTACAGGACTTTCACTGTCAAAGAAGAGATCAAAAACGTGTACGAAGCTTATAATCGGGTCTATCGGACAGGTGAGCCGAGCCTGAGTTTTGGTCACAAGGTCATACGAAAAGATGGAACTGGGAGGGTTAGCAACGTATCAATTTCGCCGGCGAAGAATGCGAAAGGCGAGATCATTGGGTTTCGTGGCATTTCTCGCGACATCACCACACAAAAGCGATTAGAAGAAGAGCGAGAAGTTTTGCTCCAGGATATAAAGAAGATCAACCAAAAGCTGGAGGAGGCTAACAAAGAACTCCAGGATTTTGTCTACATTGCCTCCCATGACCTGCGGGAACCGCTGCGAAAGATTTCTTCCTTCGGCACACTCCTCCAGGATTCACTGAAAGGAAACCTGAATGATGACCAGCAGGAAAACTTTGAGTTTATGATAGACGGTGCTCAGCGTATGCAGGATATGATAGACGCCTTGCTTACCTACTCTCGGCTTACCACTAAAGCTAAGCCTCCCGAATGGGTGGATTTGAATAAGGTAATAGAGAACTTAAAGAAGTTGGATTTGGCAACTATGCTGGATGAAACGCGGGGGACCATCCATGTTCCAGCGCCACTGCCGTCGGTTCAGGCCGACCCGTCTCAAATGCACCAACTCTTCCAGAACCTGATTGGGAACGGGCTCAAGTTCCATAAGGAAGAAATACCTCCGGAGATAATCATTCGCGCCCATGAGGTAGCGAACAATATGATTCGGATAGAGGTGGAAGACAACGGAATAGGAATTGATGAGAAATATCATGGCCAGTTGTTTACCATGTTCAAACGCCTCCATTCCCGGGAACAGTATGAAGGGACTGGGATTGGACTGGCCAGTTGTAAGAAAATCGTAGAGCGCCACGGAGGCAACATTGGAATAAAGTCAACCCCTGGTAAAGGGTCGATATTCTGGTTTACGCTGCCCAGAGAAAGATACCTGAAAGAGGATTAAGGAAAAGAGGTGAACGATGGATGGATTAGAACCAGTTGCCATATTGCTGGTGGAGGATGACCTAGCAGACCAAAAGTTAATTAAGATCTCTCTGAGAAACGAAAAAATTGCTAATGCCCTTTACACTGTACAGACTGGTGAAGAGGGGATGGATTTTTTGTACTGTCGTGGGAAGTACAGCAATGGAACTCCTCAGCCTGACTTGATTTTGCTGGATTTGAACATGCCCGGGATGGGAGGAAAGGAATTTCTGAGGCAGATTAAAGAGGACGAAAGGTTGAAACAGATTCCCGTGGTTATCTTGACCACTTCGGAAGCCGAGAAAGATATCATAGATAGCTACAAGCTGCAAGCCAGCGGATATGTGCATAAACCGGTGACCCTGGAGGAATTTAAGGAAGCCATGAAGAAACTCAAGGAATACTGGTTCCTGCTCTGCAAACGAGTCCCCAAGTAGCACCAATGACACAGGAAACAAAACAACCACTGCTTAAAATCCTCATCTGCGACGATGACCCGGCAGACCGCAAACTGATCCGGACCTATCTGCAGCGGATAACTGACAGGGAAATCGTGTTGCTAGAGGCGGGGCATACGGAGGAAATCCAGAACGCTCTGGATAAAGGTAGAATTGACCTGGTCTTTATGGATAATCAAATGCCCGGGAAATCGGGGATGGAGTGGCTTGCAGAAATCGCAAAAAAACAACTTGCCCCCGTAGTCATGTTGACCGGGTCTGGAACTGAAGAAATCGTGGCGCAGGCCTTTCAAGAGGGAGCAATTGGTTACTTACCAAAGGGCAGTCTATCCCTGGAAAAGCTAAGTAACATCATCGATGTTGCGCTGGATAAATGGACGCGGCTACAGCAAGCTATGGCCGACAAGGAAAAACTGGAAAGACTGGCAACTTTTGATTCGCTGACCGGATTGTACAATCGACGAGCAATTTTAGGCAAGCTACGTGAGCTAATCAATCTGGCTAATCGTTACAAAGAGGATTTCAGCCTGAGCATGCTGGACATCGACCATTTTAAGAAGGTCAATGACCGCTACGGGCACCTCACTGGAGACGCAGTTTTAGAGGAAATTGCCACTTTAATTCGTCAGAATATCCGGGATACAGATATAGTGGGACGATATGGAGGGGAGGAGTTTATCATTGTTTTGCCCAAAACCGTTTTGTCTTCATCTTGGGTTGTCGCTGAGCGATTGCGAACTATAATCGAGAAGGCTGAGATGAAAAACTCTGCCGGCAATGCATTTACTATAACCGTGAGTCAGGGGCTAGCCGGGTGGGAGCGGGGTGAAGATGCCTACTCTCTTATCTCTCGCGCCGACGAGGCCCTCTACAAAGCCAAAGAAAAGGGGCGAAACCGCGTGCAAATTTTGCTCGGCCCGAGCCTAAGAGACAAAATCTAACCCAAATATGGCATCAACCCCATCCACAACAATGCACTCCCTACCTGTCAATGTTTATCCCCCATCCGTTGTTTAGCCAATAAATCGGCAATGCTGTGATAGATATGGCAGAACCGATTATTTTCTTGCCCGTTAGATGGGACTTGGCTGTTTACCGAATTCAAAATATTTTGCTATATAACAGTGCCGCCATCTACAACCAGAACATGTCCGGTCACATAACTGGAAGCATCAGAGGCCAGGAAAATCACAGCCCCCACCATCTCGTCAGGTTCGGCTACACGCCGCAACGGAGTCCTATCCATAACAGCTTGTTCGATAGCCGGGTTGCTCCAGAGAGCTTCACTGAACCGGGTTCTGGTCAGCCCCGGCGCTATCGCATTCACCCTGATATTATACTGAGCCCACTGCTGTGCCATCACTTTTGTGGCCATAATCACGCCAGCCTTACTTATGGAGTACACCGGCAAAATGTCGGGGGTAATCCCAGCTACTGAAGCGACATTGATAATTTTACCCCCACCCTGCTCTTTCATCACTCTGGCTACCGCCTGGCTGAGGAAGAATAGTCCTTTCAAGTTGAGATTCATAATGGAATCCCAGGCACGCTCTTCTATATCTATAGCCGAGGCCATGGTCGGGTTGGTACCAGCGTTATTCACCAGAATATCAATCCTGCCAAACTCATCTTTTACCTTTGGCACCAGATTATTTATCTCCTCCGTCCTGCCCACATGTGTTGCCACAGCCATTGACCTTCGCCCCAATCCCTTTATCTCTTTAGCTACCTCTTCCAGGTCCGGCAATTTGCGACTGGTTACAGCTACGTCAGCGCCAAATTTGGCCAGCCCCACAGCAATAGCCTTTCCGATGCCTCGACTGCCACCGGTCACTAATGCCACCTTACCTGATAGAGAAAAAACATTTGGGGAAATAGTCATTGCGCACCTCCTGAATAAGATTCATCAGCTTTGATAAAAGCTGACACCACAGTATATATTACAGACGGGGCGATACGCAACTTGAACAACAAGTACTTATCCATCGCACCGGGCATCTCGCTTTCCCCATACCTGCGCCATTGTGGGCGATTTGGCGGTTATGTTGTCATTGCGAGCACCCCACGTCTTTTGTCATTGCGAGCGAAGCGTGGCAATCTCATTGGCTCCACGAGATTGCTTCGGCACTTCGTGCCTCGCAACGACAGAGGGGAAGGGATTGCGGAGCCTGTTCCGAAGCGTAAGCGAGGAATCTCGGTCCTCGCTTAGTACATATCACACATAGGATTCGGCAAGCTGGAAATAGCTCCGGGCGGCAGTTAATACCTTGGCCTTTTCCTCTTCGGGAATGTAGGGGTCATCGAGCTTAAAGCTTTCCACCTTGCCCCTGACGTAAGCCCGGTAGCATTTGTAGAAATGAAGCAATTTCAGGAGCTCTTCATCATGGCTCAGCCCTACATAGGTATTTACTAGATGTCGGGAAAGACCAGCCTGTTGATAACGGTCTAAGTCCATAGCTAGAAAGGCGATCTCTGAAGCAACATCGGAATATCGGAACCTGTCATTAAATTCAATGCAGTCGTAAATGCAGACTTGCCCGCCAGGGCTCGGCTCGCCTGCTGGAGTCACTCGCCTGCTGGAGTCATACGGCGAGCAGGTACGGCGAGCAGGCAGGCGGGTATCATCAGTGAAGCAAACATGAGCGGCATGAAGGTCGCCATGGCAATCCCTTATTTTCCCTTCTCTTACTCGCTTATCAAACAGACTGGCGTTACCGTCAATGAAGTTATCAGTGTAATTCCTGATGTTCTGATATTCCTCGGCAGTGACGGAAGTTCCAATATATTTCTCGGTTTGAGCGAAGTTCTCATCACAATTTTGGCGTATAACATCCAATCTGCCAAAGGCGGCAATCTTTTGACTTGTTTCGGCTTTTTGGTGAAAGTCCACCAGCTTTTCAGCCACCCTGGCCACCATTTCCCGAGTGACCTGACCCCGGGGCAAAAGCACATCCATCATGCGGTCCTGGGGCAACTGCCTCATTTTGACAGCATACTCTATAGCTTTGCCTCGCCCTTCGATGCGAAGCTCGCCATTTTCTTCGACAATCGAGACCACAGCTAAATAAGCATCGGGACAAAGGCGCCTGTTTAGTTTCAGTTCCTGACGGCAGAAGAAATGGCGTTTCTCCAAAGTGGTGTAATCCAGATAACCCAGGTTGACTGGCTTTTTAATCTTGTATACATATTCGCCGGCAAGGAAAATAAAGGACATCTGGGTCTGGACCAGTTCTATCTTTTGTGGTTTGTGGGGATAGGCCTGGGGCTTAAGAAGGGCTCTAATTGTAGATGGTAATATTGACACCAGACTTCTCGCGAAATTTCAGGGCCTCTCCCACACGGCTGCCATTCCTTGTCCACCACCAATACACATGGTTTCCAAGCCACGATGCAGATTTCTATGCACCATATCGTAAATGATGGTAACTGCTATTCTCGCTCCGGTGCAGCCAATAGGATGACCCATAGATATGCCACTACCATGAGGATTAACGTGGTCGAAATCCCAACCCAGCTCTTTCAGGCAACCCAGTACCTGAGCAGCAAAGGCTTCATTAAGCTCAATAACATCCAAATCTTTATTGCTCAGCCCCGTCTTTTTGAGCACCTTTCTTACCGCCGGCACAGGGCCTAGTCCCATGTACTTGGGGTCTGTCGCACCAGAAGCCCAGGCTCTAAGGGTTGCCATAGGTTCGAGCCCTAATTCTCTAGCTTTGTCTCTGGACATAAGCACCACGGCAGCCGCAGCATCATTAATCCCCGAAGAGTTACCGGCAGTGACCGTTCCATCTTTCCGGAATGCCGGAGGGAGCTTGGCCATTTTCTCCATAGAAGTGTCCATAGGCCGCTCATCGGTATCAAAAACAATGGGCTCGCCTTTTTTCTGAGGAATAGGAAAAGGAACTATCTCATCCTTAAATAAACCCTCCACTATGGCTTGGCGCGCTCGCATATGGCTAAGACAGCCTATCTCATTCTGCTGTTGACGAGTGAAACCATATCTCCTGGCGATTTCCTCTGCCGTATTTCCCATATGATAGCCGTAGAATATTTCCCACAATCCATCATAGACCATGAGGTCTATAATCTCTCCCCTGGCTCCAACATCCATGCGATAGCCCCAGCGGGCTTTGGGGAGAAGATAGGGAGTATTGCTCATGCATTCCATGCCTCCAGCGACCACAACATCGGCTTCGCCCAGCATTATGGCTTCTGCACCCAAAGTGATAGCTTTCAAACCTGAGGCACAGACCTTATTCACTGTGAAGGCAGGCGTCTCTTTAGGAATGCCGGCGTAGATACAGGCCTGGCGAGCTGTGTTTTGTCCTTGCCCTCCTTGAAGGACATTCCCCATAATTACTTCGTCAACTTGAACAGGATGCAAAGAGGAATCGTAATCATAGTATTTTTTCTCCAGCTCTATTATTCCATCAGACTTGAGTGCGTCAGAGCCATAGCTGAGTAATTTTTCACCGGACTTCGGCCTTAGTCCTGCTCGCTTAAGCGCCTCTTTGATTACCGCGGCACCTAGCTCAACAACAGATATATCTTTTAAAAAACCACCAAAGGCGCCAATAGCTGTCCTGGCACCACTAACGACAACTACTTCTTTTTGCATGCTCTAATCTCCTTCTATCAGAATTTCCTCTCAATTAGTGCAATCCCGATATCCGAGCGAAGCCAAATTGCAGTCCAGCACTCTAATGCAGGGCTACGAAGGTCTGAATGCCAAAAAGGTCGTCGAGTTTTCTCCTTCGCCCCTATGTAAGAACTCTACCTCAAGAGGAGTGCCAATTTTTATGGTTTCAGGCTTGCTCCCATCCACTCCCTCAATGCGAGCAACAACCCTCGCCCCCTCCTCCAGCTCTACGACTCCACAAACATAAGGGTGTTTCCTATCGTAACCTTCTTTTATCATGAACGGAGGGCCTATAGCTATGCAGGTGAAGGCAGCAAGCTTGCCCTTTCCTTTCATCTCAACCCATGCCATTTCAGAGCCATAACACTTGATGCAAATGGAGCGAGGAGGGACGAAAAGGACACCACACTTCTGACACCGCGACCCCATCAGTTTATCCTCGCTGAGAAATTGCTCATAAGAAATATCATTAAAGGGCCTTCCTTCCATTTGCTTTGTCTCCTTTTTATCTTCTTTCCAGAATGGTAAGCGTACAGGTACCTCCCGTCCCCCCCAGGCTCTGGGTTGCCCCGATTCGCAAATCCTTAATGGGAACCTGCCTCTCTCCAGCTTCACCCCTTAATTGTTTCCAAATTTCCACAAGTTGCCCTGTGCCTGTGGCCCCCACCGGATGCCCTTTGCATTTAAGTCCCCCCGAGGTATTGATGGGCTTTGAGCCATCCAATCTTGTCAAGCCTTCCTCTACCGCTTTATATCCTTCCCCGGGCTTGAAAAAACCCAGGTCCTCGATGTGAAGGATTTCAGCTATGGAGAAGCAATCGTGCACCTCGGCAATTTGAACATCTTTGGGCTTGAGCCCCGATAGTTCGTAAGCTTCTTGTGCGGCATATCTCGTAGCTTCAAAATAGGTAAGGTCTTCTTTGGCATGCAAGCCTTTGCCACTCCCCTGTCCTATGCCGACAACATATAATGGGTTATCAGTAAAGTCTTGGGCTATTTTCTCGGCTACTAACAAAACACAGCTTGCTCCGTCGCTTATGGGGCAGCAATCAAAGAGATGCATGGGCCAGGCAACCACAGGATTAGCCCGGGGATCACGGAGAAATTCCTTTTCGTCTTTCCAAGCAGGTACAGGCTCTCCTTTATTTTTAGCTTTTTTAATTCTTTGATTCATAATATCGCGGATGGAGACATTAAACTGTGCCTTAGGATTGAGGCGAGCATTATTATGGCTTTTTATGGTGACATTCATTAGATGCTCTCGACTGGCTCCATATCTGGCAAAATAAGCAGTGGCCATGGCACCAAAAACACCTGGGAAGGTAAATCCCGCTTTCACTTCGTAAGGACTAGCGGCCATTGCCAGGCCTTGTGTAACTTCCTCTGTGCTGCGCTTCGACATTTCCTCGACCCCACCAACCAGGACCACATCATAAAATCCTGAGGCTATAGCAAAAACCCCTTCTCTAAAGGCGAGGGCACTTGAAGCACAGGCACCCTCCGTCCGCGTTGCCGGTTTCGGTGTAAGCCCGAGCAAATCCGAGATTATGGGACCCCAATGCCCTTGATGGACAAAAAAATCGTTCGTGAAATTCCCCAAATAAAGGGCATCAATATCTTCAGGGTCCATCCCTTTATCCACTGTGGAAAGCATTTCATGGAAAGCTTCAGCAAACAAGTACTTTGAGTCCTTGTCGCTAAACATGCCGAACTTCGACATCCCTGCACCCACCACAGCTACCCCCCTTCCCAATTTTCTTCGCCCTCGCATTTCACCTCCTAACCGGAAGTTATTTACAATTTTCCTACTATATCAAATTCCTGGGTTACATTAAAGAATTATCTTGGGGCGGCACTTATTACAAAAAAGCTCCTCCTTCAAGTCAGTGTCAGCCAAACTGTTGGAAAAGTGCATGACACATTTGTTATTGGGGCAATGTCCCAAGCCGAAGGTATGCCCCAGTTCATGAATTATCTCCTTGGTGGCTCTTTTCAGAAACAAAGCTTCGTCTGGAGCCAAGCCATAATATTCCTGCCTTAGCCGACACAAGGATACGATTGCTGTTCCCGAGACCATATCAGCTTCACCAAATACGAAGTTAAGTCTGGGAACATAAAGGTCAACATCAGATATACCTACAACTCTTTCTTCTCTTTCCGACTTTCCAAGAGAGGCTAGCAATTTTGAGGAAAAGTATTGCTTCCTCTCTGGATTATAGGCTTGGGCTAAATCGCTAAAACCTGCTTTTATTGCTACCGGACAATGGAAAATACCGACAATCCTATCCTTAAGCTTCTCCATTATCTCGTCAGCTATATTGTCTAACGGTTTAAGCGTGATCTTCACTTAATTTTTTGCTTGCGCTCTTCTCCCAAACGGCCTCCTAAGATTTTACCACAGACTGAGCAGCACATGATGCATAAGTATAATTAACCACATAATCTCGCCTAAAATTCCTCGCCCTCGATGGGAGAGGATTAAGGTGAGGGTGAAATCCCCCTCCCTTAACTCCCTCCCACCAGGGGAGGGAGACCTATAAGGAATTTTGTAACTGACTATAGTACAATTGCTGGATATCGAGGCGAGGAATTGAATTACAGTCAAGCAGAAGAGTATCTCAATAGTTTTACTAATTATGAGCTGATTCCGGGCATATCTTATGCCCAGCCTGGTTATAGCTTAAGGCATGTAGAAGAGCTACTAAACCGTATGGGTGATCCTCAGTTGGCAGCCAAGACGATTCATATCGCCGGCACCAAGGGAAAAGGGAGTGTGGCGGCTATAATTGCCCAGGTCTTGAGTAGTTCAGGATATAAAACAGGACGATATACCTCCCCCCACCTTCATAATTTAAGGGAGCGTATTAGCGTAGATGGCAACTTGATTTCTGAAGCTGATTTCGCTGCGGCTATGGCTGAGGTCAAGCCCTTTATCGAATCCATGAAGCACGACACTAGCTTCAGGCAACCGACTTATTTTGAGGCATTGACTGCGCTGGCATTTGCTTATTTCCAGAAAAAGCAGGTGGACTTTCAAGTACTGGAGGTAGGCCTAGGGGGCAGACTTGATGCCACTAATGTGGCCAGGCCTGTAGTTTGTATTATCACCTCTATTAGCCTGGACCATACTCAGATTTTGGGTAATAGCCTTGAGGAAATAGCCCGGGAAAAAGCCGGCATTATCAAGTCCGGCTGCTGGGTGGTGCTTTCTCCCCAGCCAGAAGAGGCAGCTTCAGTAATCAGCAATATTTGTCGGGAGCAGGAAGCAAATGTGGTTCAGGTAGGGAAGAATATCACCTGGCGTAAGATAGGCGGTGACCTTCATCAGCAATCGCTAGTGATCGAGGGCAGAACAAGCAAATATCAAGTTAGCATTCCTCTTTTAGGCGACTTCCAGCTTGAGAATGCGGCCACTGCCGTAGCTGCTTTAGAGATTTTGGTCTCTATGGGCTTTGCCATCTCAACCGCCGATATTGCTCAAGGACTGGCCCGGGTTAAGTGGCCGGGGCGATTCCAAATTTTGCAGCAACACCCTACGGTGCTGGTTGATGGTGCTCATAACGTGGCATCAATGAAAAGGTTGGTCAATAATATCAAAGCATACTTCGCCCACAAACGGATTTTTCTCGTTTTCGGGACATCCTGTGACAAAGACATACCAGGGATAATAAATGAATTAGTTCCCCTCTCCCCTCAAGTTATAGTCACACAGGCATCCCACTCCCGTGCTGCCCCCCTTCCAACCCTGGTTGCCGAGTTTAGCAAGCGAGGCATTGAACCTGAAACCGGAGAGACTGTAACCGAAGCTTTATCCCGAGCTTTATCCCTGGCAGACAGGACAGATATTATCTGTGTTACCGGCTCTCTGTTTGTCGTGGCGGAAGCGTTAGATTATTTCTCAGGGGGCTGAGCTTCCATAGGAGAGACAAGGGCTTCCTTGGGTAACATCTTGCCTAGAATCTGCTGGAGCGCCATGACATGGCTACATATCTCCCACTGGGAAAAGAAACGGCAGGTACACTGCCATTTTCCATTGGCATAGCTTAGCTTATGGTCATCGTTCTCCCCACGGAAAACAGCGGTTAAACCTGAGAAAGTGACACGATCTGGTTCTTGAGCATACCTTTTGGCTTTTTCAATCTTCCCGATAAGGCTGGACCGCATCATACTCTCTTATTTTAAGTATACAACAGGGCATAGGAAAAGTCCAGCATCCGTAACCAGATGCAATTATGCTATCATAGTAGTTGGTTTGGAAATTATGTAATGGTCTTTCAGCCGCAACTCAAAATTCTTATCAGCCGTGACGAGATAGCTAAAGCTGTAGACAGGCTGGCTCGTGACATTGAGAGGGATTATCAAGGTAAGCAGCCTTTGCTCATTAGCGTCCTGAAGGGGTCTTTTGTGTTTATGGCTGACCTTATTCGCCAGCTCGATCTGCCCCTGGAGCTTGAGTTTATCAGGCTCTCCAGCTACGGCGCTGCCAGGCAGAGTTCGGGCAAAGTGAAAGTAGTTCAAGGGGTTAAGACACCTGTAAAAGGCAGAGATGTTCTGGTGGTCGAGGATATCGTGGATACTGGAATTACCATCTCTTTTTTACTCGATTACTTGAAAAAGAAGAGGCCCGCTTCGCTGAAGCTCTGTGTTCTAACAGACAAGCCGTCTCGGCGCAGGGTTCCGGTACCCATTGATTACCTGGGCTTCACCGTGCCCAATAAATTTATCGTGGGATATGGACTGGACTTTGATGAGAGGTTCCGCAATTTGCCCCACATATATACCTTGGAGGATTAGGAGATGAATTTAAAGAAGCTGATTTCTGTGGCTAGAGGGGAAATACCGGCTGATTTGCTCCTGAAAAATGCCCGGATAGTAAATACTTTTGTTGGAGAAATAGAGCCAGCCGACGTGGCTATCTACGGCGATAGGATTGCCGGAGTGGGGGACTATGATAAGGCTAAGGAAATTATCGATTTACAAGGCCGGTTTTTAGCTCCCGGGCTGATTAACGGGCATACGCATATAGAAAGCTCTATGCTTCACCCGGCAAGGTATGCTCAAGCCGTGGTCCCCAGAGGCACTCTAGCTGTGGTCACTGACTTACATGAAATCGCCAACGTTTGTGGACCTGCAGGCATAAAATTTGTCATGGATTGGGCACGAAAGCTCCCACTAGATATGTTATTCATGGCTCCGTCATGCGTGCCAGCAACTCACCTGGAGACATCAGGCGCTCAAATCACTTCCAAAGAAGTAAAGAAAATTCTAGCCTCTCCCAATGTAATTGGTCTGGGAGAGATGATGAACTTTCCGGGCGTGATTAGCGGGGATGAAGAGGTTTTGCAAAAGATCGGCGCCTCTCAGGGCAAGGTTATTGATGGACATGCTCCGGGACTCACTGGCAAGGAGCTAAACGCCTACTTATCCGCTGGCATTCTCTCCGACCATGAATCCACTACCATGGAGGGAGGAAAGGAGAAGTTGCGCCGGGGAATGTACCTCATGATTCGAGAAGGCTCTTCAGAGAAGAATTTAGACGCTCTTCTGCTTTTGGTTACCGATAATACTTATAAAAGATGCTTCTTCGTGGTGGATGACCGTACTTGCTCGGATTTACTGCGGGAAGGCGATATTGACGCTGTGGTCCGAAAGGCTATTGACAGAGGTCTGGAGCCAGTCCGGGCAATTCAAATGGCAACGATTAACACTGCCGAGTATTTCAGGCTCCATGATAGGGGAGCCATCGGCCCGGGTTACATGGCCAACCTCATAACCATCACTGACCTGGCTAAATTAGAGATAGACATGGTGTTCTACCAAGGGAAGCTGGTGGCAAAGGAAGGTAAGCCCTTGTTTTCCCCACCCCCTGTTACTCTGGAGTTAAAAAACACGGTACGCATTAAGCCTCTTATGGGGAAATCGCTGAAAATTCCTCTCCCTCGAAGGGAGAGACTAGATGAGGGTGAAACCTCTGAGGAAAACTACCCGGTTATCGAAA
>JBGPRV010000026.1:0-11514 GCA_041489785.1 Dehalococcoidia bacterium
ATGCTTTCATAAAACTTTAAAAGAACATTGCCCACAAAGCCGTCACAGACAATGACATTGGCCTTGCCGTTTAAGATGTCACTGCCTTCTATATTGCCAACGAAGTTCAACCCACTATTTTTGAGAAGTGCATGAGCTTCACGCACTGCTTCACTCCCTTTACTTTCTTCACTTCCCGTGCTCAGCAAAGCTATCTTAGGATCAGCGATGTTAAGGAACTTCTTAGCGTAGACCGAGCCAGCGATGGCAAAAGCTAGAAATTGATGTGGCTTGCAATCTACATTAGCTCCGAGGTCTACCATCACAGTATTCGGTGCAAAGCTACCCAAAGAGCCAACAATTGCCGGACGATACACCCCATCCAACATACCTATAAATTGAATGGCACTTATTGCCGCTGCTCCACTGGACCCAGCACTAAATAATGCATCTGCTTCGCCCGATTTTACCATCTTTGCCGCTACGGCAACCGAGCAATTAGGCTTGCGACGAACTACATCAACCGGCGACTCATTCTCCTTGATAAATTCGCTGGCTTCGACAATATGGATGGACGAACCGTTGGTGAGTTTGTACTTGGCTAATTCCTTTTCCAGAATGGTTGCAGGGCCCACCAGGAAGATTTTTACATCATCTTTCTCAGCAGCCAGCACTGCCCCCTTTACTATTTCCTCAGGGGCATAATCACCACCCATGGCGTCTACAGCCACCCTTATTCTGCCATTTTGAACCATGTTCTTATTTCTTATCACTTGAGACCTTGACTATTGCTTCCCCCGTGACTATCATTTCACCCTTTTGATTACGACACTCAAAATTGCAATTTGCGTATGATACATCATCCTTCCGCTCAATGCAATCAACTTTACCGTTGATGGTCAGAGTGTCTCCGGGACGTGCCGGCTCTTTGAACTTTGCTCGCAGCTTACCTCCGGACAGCCAGCTCCGGCCAAAAGCCGAAGTCATCATCTCCGATACATAAGCTAAGCTAAGCATACCATGAGCAATAGTGCCACCCAGAGGAGTCTTAGCGGCAAAAGACTCGTCTACGTGGATGGGATTAAAATCACCCGATGCCTCAGCATAAAGATTAATCTTCTCCTGGGTGATATGTTTCACCACCGGACTAAGAGCTTTCCCTTGTTGAATCTCCGTGAGCATTTCTTTCTCAGGCAGGCAATGCTATAGTTGCCTTCCCCGACTGCACCTTTTCTTTGCCTTTGTCAAAAACCCCGATCTCCAGGATTAACATACTCATTTTGCCCCGAGCTATCTTTTGTGCCACTCCTATGTGACACTCTATAGTGGTGCCAATGGGCACCAGTTTGAAAAACTCTAACTCCTGTGAAGCATGTATAGCGATAGTGCCCGGTGGCAGGGGAACAGACCTTGTCATAGTAGCTATGGCACAGGCCGTAATAGCCAATGGGGGAACAAATCCAACACCTGCGCCATCCACAGCTTTTAGATATTTGGAGACGAAGGAGGCACTCAATTCATAGGCGGCGGGAGGGAATTTGTAACCGGGTGTTAGCCCTTCATAGGTTATGGTTTTGTCAGGCATTTGAACAGTTCCAGATACATCGGTATACTATGTACCCTACATTATACACTGCCCCTGATGATTGTCAACATCTTGTACTCGTTCATATGATTGGTGACACCTCTTTTTCGTCATTGCGAAGAGCGCTAGCGACGAAGCAATCTCTAAGCGAGCCCAATTTATTGAGTGATTGTATTTGATGAATCAAGCTCAAGATCAACCAGTCTACACAGGATACCCTGAACTAATGGGAGGCGTAAGTAAAGAAAAGGCTATCGAGCGAAGTTTGTGGGCTGCACCGCATTCCCTCTGGTTATTACGAAGTGGGCTCGGCAGGATTCGAACCTGCGACCAACCGGTTATGAGCCGGCCGCTCTGCCCCTGAGCTACAAGCCCATTCTTTTTGCCATGAAAGATTTCCTTTTTCATGGCAACCAAATTTGTGTGGAGCGGGAGACGGGATTCGAACCCGCGACACCCTGCTTGGAGGGCAGGAACTCTACCACTGAGTTACTCCCGCTCAAAGCTAAGTGTTCACAAGTGTTCACAACTCAGCTGTTAGAAAAGTTTATCACTTCCAGACCATCAGTGACAAGTCCAAAGACTACAGGTTAAAATGCAATCCCCATGGCTTCAGGAGAGGCTTTGCTGTCCACCAGGTAAAGTCGGGACTATCCAACAAGGTTATCCAGACTCTAGGTGGTTGGGAAAGTGCTGATATGGTTAGCCACTATGCAGCAAGTCTAACCTTTGATGAGGCATTGAGGCTGTATACGGCGGTGAACTCAAACGGTTAGTAGACTATTCTAGGTAGTTTGATTATTTATTGATTTCCCAGTATTTCGCCAGGATACCGCTCCCAACCCAGCAGGCTATTGCTATGATCAAGCCGATCCAGAAGCCATACGCCGCAGTAAACAATCCCACCAAAAGCACTATCAACCCCACCAGACCAATAAGGCTGACATAAGCGATCTTTGCATTTTTAGACATGTTACAACCTCCTTTTTTCCCTACAAATCATGCCTCGGGAACAACCACATTATAGTGTTCAGGGAAAAACAACTCAATGCCTTTACAAGACAAGCCACAAAGTCATGAACTCAATGCCTGGGTAGCAGGTATTCAAAGCTAGAAGTTCACAAGGCACGGGGGTGTCCCCTAGGAACATTGGTGCTACCTAAGCCTAGCCACGAATCTATTGGCTCGTAGAAAAATCCAGTTAGCCTTAAGACCTAGTGGTCATTGAGACTCAGTTGCCCACAAACCCCGTTCTCTCATCTTGGCATATTGTTCTAATTGGACAAGAATCTGGCTATATCGGTCATCAGGGTCAAATATATAGGCTGTCGCATATCCCTGTGCCACTAGCTCAGCGTTAACAAATATCCCATCCACATAAACATATCTGAGAAGACGACCATATTCGTCTTGGTCTCGTTTGCCTCGCTGTAATTCAACCGCCCTTCCTTCCACAAGGTCTTTGTTTTTGGCTGTTGCTTCTTCAGCGTAATATTCTCCTGACTCTGGCGTGTCAATGCCCAGATAACGGACATGGCGACCATCTGCTAGTTCCACAGTATCACCATCAATGACGCTGGTGACCAATGCCTGCTCATATACACTATTGCCATTGTCGGAATGCCACAGACCATATCCAACGCCTAAGCCGATGCCAATTCCAATTAATAGTACTACAGCTATGAGGGATTTACTTCTCAAGTATTTGACTGGGTGATGTAACTTCAATCTCTACAGCTCCTTCGTAAGAAACAATCAACCCGCTGACATAAATAGTCTTACCGTCGTAGTAATCCTCTGGTGGCTGAGAAAACTTACCACGATTCTCACCCCAGATAACCACAGTAAATCGGTTCGGGTTAGGGTAAGGGTAGCACATATTCAGGAAAGTAGGTTTGCCACTGCTACCACTGGCGTAATGCGTATCAACCACAGTGCCATATACTGTAGTCCTTTCACCAATGTGGTTTTTAGCCTCATAACAACTGATTGCGTTTATTGGAGCGGTTTCAAAGTTAGCAGTGAGCCTCTTATCCCAATCCATGGTAATGGTGATAGTGGATGTGGTGTCTGACGCACTCCCACTCCAGTGGTCAAAAATGTAACCACTAGCTGGGATGGCTATAAGTGTTACCTGGTCACCAGATTCATATTTGCCACCAGAAGGCGAGACGGAACCCGCTCCTGAGGGATTAACAATTGTGGTAAGCGTATAAGTCTCACCAGATGGTGTTCCTTCCCATGGTTTAATAGTAAACAAGGCTATCGCTACGATAATAGCTATGGTACAAGCTACGATTATTCCTGCCAGTTTATTCTTACTCATTCCATCCTCCCTTCAGATGAATAAAATCTGGAGCGTAGATACTGAAAGATAGAACCTTTCGTATAGCAAGTTTCTTGCCGTGTGTAGTTGGTCGGGAGTCAATGTGCCTTCTTAATATCAGAACAGAGATAGATTTTCCCTCTTCTTGTCTGAACCATATGGCAGTCCCTCATTTTCCCTATATAGGCTCCTCTTACAATGGCTGGACCTCTACGAAAAATCCAGCCACCCGCACTTATCGCTCTCAGCCCTACTACATATTCGCCTTTTTTTATTCGCCCTAACATTTACACCTCCTCATGCTTATTCCTGGTATATCAAATGAGTCTATTACGAGTAATCAAATGCCTTCTATTAGACAATGCATTACTGCTACCCGAATTTCTCCATATACTCCAAATACCCTTCAAGGTCAATGAGCATCCAAGTTCCCTCAAGGAATAACAATAGACCTTCGTTTTTTATAAGCTCTTTATAGGATTCAGCAAGCGACCAGTCTTCTCCACACCTTTCGATTACATAGTCAACAACAGCGGGAACTACCTTTTGTGAGGCTTCAAGCCACTTGTGATTCATGCTATCTGAGCCGATGCTATAGCCGATTGCTCCTGTCATAAATAAAGCTAATACAAACAATATGATTCGCACATATGGCTTTGGTCTTTTCTCGTTCACGATAGTGCCTCCTTATGTGTGAGTTGTTCTAGTTATGGCATTTCCTTACACAATTGTCATGTTATCAGTGCACAGAAACATCATCGATTAGTTTCGCAACAAGCTCACAGGTCGTGACCCTGCCGAAGTTGGGAGCGGTGGTGCCGAATGACAAGTCCTGCGACAAACATTAGGGGAAGATAGGCAAACACAATCCAAACTGGCGCAAGCACCCACAGCCAAGACCAATGTAGGACCCCCACAAGCTTCAGAATGACAAAGATGACTGTGACAGTAAAGGCTACACCAGATATAACACGAAGGGCGGGGCCGATTTTTAGGATGAGCGACGCAAGAAGGAACACAGACAGACAAATAGCAGATGCCAGGTTACGCAAAATAGTTAGTACAATAGTCATTACCTACCCCTACCAGAAGGATTGCAAGGGTGGCTACAGTGACTGGCCTCTTCACTTCAACCCTCTCTTAAATCAATTATAGGCTTGAATAAACACAGAGGCAATACCCTTGAGGGGTAAATGTGGACAAGTGAAAGGAGAGCAGCACACGCTAAATCACCGCAGACTACAAGTAAGTTTGATAAGCTCTAACTACCCAATTTGGTGCATGATATTGCTCTCCATACCTAGTAAGCAGTATCAATGCGAGGGTATCGTGCAATACAGCTTGAGCAACTATAGCATCACTTACTAGCCCTCGTATATTGTTGGGGTTAGCTCCAAGCCAACCTCTACCCAATCTTATTTGATTTTGTTTTCTATCCATGCGAATAGAGGAAGGCATCCAGACCTCATCCTTACCTCTCTCCTGCGTAGGGAACGCAAGCATGTGATGCTTCAGTTTATTGAACATTCTGACTGTACCACGGTCTTGTTCTGCTCGCCTTTTCGCAATCCTTAACCAACCATCTAACTTGAAAGGCACGCTACGGTTAACAGTATCCACAAGCTCTACAGAAATACCAGAAGAGATTAATTCTTTGTCTTTGGGGATGTGGAATAGTCTCCTGAAACCTTCTGCATCCACACTTGTGAGAAGAGATACTGCATTGTCTTCATGGTAGCTGCCTCTCCCAACCTGTATTCTATCTAATAGGATAAAAAGGGAATGCTCAGCTTTTCCTGGCTTCCATTCCTGTAATGCAAATAGCCAGCCAAGCAAATCTTCAGTGGATGTCATAAATTCTTCAAAGGCTCTGACAACCATAAAGTCCAGTGTTCGCTGATTGATATTCAAAGGCTCTTTCAGGACTAGCTCAGCTGAATAAGCACGCTCTGCTGTGCTGAAGTAAACAGCGTTTCGTAGAATAGAAGCATCCTCTAAAGGATTACCTGAGTCTGGATATAAGATGTTATGTATTTCATTCACTTCAACCCCCTCTTGATTGAATTATACCACCAGCCACCTTAGAGAGAAGATATGAACAAACAGAGCAAAGGATAGCACTGCACTACGATTGACACCCACTACTGCGAGGGATAGAATTCTGATGTACCTCTGCGTATTCTAGAAGTTAATCAGGAGATGTATGGCTGAAAGCATTACAGACCTAAAAAATACTGTTAATGACAGTGCACAAATGATATCCAATCAACTTCAAGGTGTTGATTCTAATTTGTTAGGTGCATTCATTGCTGTAATCGCATCTGCCTTCATTTCTAATGCTCTAGGTATTATTAAATACTGGGCACCAGCCTCATTTCTTTTAATGTGGATTCTCATGTTTCATTCATTTATCCGCTCGTATTTACCTTGGTTTAGAAAACAAGACAGGCAAGAACCGACTGTAAAAAGCGAGACAGCAATAAGCCTGTTAAAGGAATCATTTGAGAAATTATTTTCTGAACCAGCTATGTTTATACTTACAACAAAATTCAAGAATTCTGCACCGATATTTAGGGCTATTGGTATCATATTTTTTATTACTTTTATATCGTTGGTCGCACATGTTAAAGCAATGATTGAAGAAGGGAGCAGTATCTCCCTTACCATTCCAATTACTACATCACTATTCCTTATGTTCTTGCCTGTGTTGTTACACTTAGTATTGCTAAGACTTGAAAAAATTGATTTGGAAATGGCTCATAATAGAATTCGTGAAATAGGGTGTGTTCCTTTGCTCATGATAATTTTACTAGTCCTTTTCGCTTTCTTTGCCATCTTAGTACTGCCGATGTGGTCGCTGGTAAAGCTTTACCCAATATATGAGTATAATTTAAGTGGGTGGTCATTGTTTATAGTTCTTATACTTCTAGTAGTAACTGCGTTAACATTTATAAATTATTTCAGTGCTAGTATGGTCAAGAAAGAAATGACTATTGCGTTATACAACCTATCAAATATATTAAATCGCATAAATAAAGTACCTCTCGGTCAAACAATCAGCCAGGAACTGTATAATAAGTTAGAAAGCGACTATGTTAAAGCAAAACGCTATGAAATGTCAGCCGATGATTCACTAATGGTAAACTTCTATAGTCTTGTACCAAATGAAACATATAAAACATATTTATCAGACATAGCCCAAAAGCAATCCGAAACAAAGAATGAGACCTCTGAGTAGTCTTCCAGTCATTTCTTCTCAGTGTCCGCAGCATATGTACATATCATGAATACCTTATCTTCGTAGAACTTGAGCCATGTGATTGAGTTAGTGGGGTCATCCTTCATAGTGTTTCTCCAATATGTAACTACACCATCGCCCAAGTCCACCTTTTTTGCACCCTTTATGGCTTCATCAAGCGGAGGAGAAATGAAACGCTCAGGTTTACCATTTGCGTAGTCTACGAGTATTTGTACATTTTCTGGCAATACAGCACCTGTATCCAAGTAGTAAAGACCCTTCGCAATTTTGCGTAAGACACGATTGATAATCTCTCTATCCATTTCTAATACCAGCGTATGACCTAGTAATGCACCAGATTCTGACAGTACTCGTGCTTTTCTTATATATGACCTTATGAGTGGTTTTAACCTTGGCCTACCACCTTTTAGGTCTGGGCGAATCCTCTCGTTCCAAATACGAAAGCCAGGCTCATTCCCGTAAGCCATTCCAGAAGCTAAAAAAACTCTGAATTGTTCTTCGTCACTGGACAAAGCATTGTTACATTCACTACACGCAGGCAATGTGCGAAGATTGGTTGGCAAAGGTTTATTAAACCAGCTACCAGGGAAAAGATGGTCTCTAGTATCAGCTAGTTTAGAACCACAGAGATAACACTTTTTTCTAACAGACAACTTGTCCCTTTTCAAATGTTCTCACGTAAAGACCCCTACGGTCTATTCATGTTCTTGTTTACTGCCTACATAAACCTATCCCTTCCCTACCCTCCATCTATTAAATTAATAACTAGTGCCCAATATTATCTTGGGGGGAAGGTTAAGGAAGGGGGGTGTTAGCCACCAGCCTTAGTTAGTAACCCTTTGAAGCTCCCATGTCCTATCCGCTTTCCCATAGCGGATTAGCTTTGGAAGCTAAGTTGTATCCGATATTGTAGCCGATAAACAGCAAAGAGCTTTTTCCCCGGGAGCTTCCTTCAACTACGCGGACTTACGTTATCTCTTACCCACTCTACTATATTATCAAGAGAGGTGCCTGGCAAAAATATTTCTTTGATTCCCAGTTTCTTAAGTTTGGGAATGTCTTCTTCAGGAATGATGCCTCCACCGATGACCATTACATCATCTGCTTTGTTGGCTTTTAGCAACTCGAGCACCCGCTTAAATAAGTACATATGAGCCCCGGAGAGAACGCTTAGCCCGATCAGGTCAACATCCTCTTGTAACGCCGCAGCGACAATTTGCTCCGGCGTCTGATGCAAGCCAGTATATACCACCTCAAACCCGGCATCCCGGTAAGCCCTGGCTATAACTCTGGCTCCCCGGTCATGTCCGTCCAAGCCAGGCTTGGCCACTAAAATCCGTATCTTTCTGTCTGAGTTCACCATATTACCTTCACCTTCACTCAGCCTTACCTTCACGTGATAGGAATTTAAATATTAGTAAAATCCCGGGTCTCGATACTCCCCGAAAACATCTCTCCAGACATCGCAGATTTCTTGCTCAGTAGTGTATTCCCTTACTGCCTCTATCACATAGGGCATTAAGTTTTTGTCCGTCTTGGAAGCAGCGCGCAGGTCTTTCAAAATTTGAACCACCTTGCGGTTATCCCTCTCCTTTTTTACTTTCTGCAACCTGGCAATCTGCTTTTCTTCGACCGCTTCATCTATTCTTAATATCTCGGGAGGTGCTTTTTCTTCAATAACATATTTATTCACCCCCACCATGACCTTTTCCCCTTTGTCTATTTGCCGTTGGTAATGATAGGCAGCATCGGCAATCTCCATCTGTGGAAAACCTTTATCAATGGCAGCAAGCATGCCTCCCATATTTTCTATCTTATTGATGTATTCCCAGGCCTTTTCCTCTATCTGCTTGGTCAAAGACTCTACAAAATAAGAGCCGGCCAGGGGGTCTATGGTGTTAGTGACACCTATTTCATCAGCGAGGATTTGCTGGGTGCGCAGAGCAATGGTAGCAGCAAATTCCGAGGGCAAAGCTAAGGTCTCATCGAGAGCATTGGTATGCAGAGACTGTGTCCCACCCATGACCGCCGCCAGGGCCTGAGTCGTGGTCCTTACAATATTATTGTAGGGCTGTTGGGCGGTTAGAGAACAACCTGCAGTTTGAGTATGGAACCGCATCCACCAGGAGCGAGGATTCTTAGCCTTGAACCTGTACCTCATAATTTCAGCCCACATCCTTCTCGCTGCCCTGAACTTGGCAATCTCTTCAAAGAAATCAAGATGAGAATTAAAGAAAAGGGAAAGACGAGGGGCAAAAGAATCAACATCCAGCTTTTTTCTTTCCATGACATCCTGGACATAGGCTATTCCGTCAGCCAGGGTGAAAGCCAACTCCTGGATAGCAGTGGAGCCTGCCTCCCGAATGTGATAGCCGCTAATGCTTATAGGATTCCACAGGGGAACATGCTGGGTACCGAACTCAATGGTATCGCTTATCAGCCTGATTGATGGCTCGGGCGGGAGCATAAATGTCTTCTGGGCAATAAATTCCTTGAGCATATCGTTTTGAATTGTGCCCCCGATTTTGTCCCAGCTTATCCCTGATTTATCGGCAACAACCAGATACATTGCCCAGAGTACGGAGGCAGGGGGATTAATAGTCATAGAAGTAGTGACACTGTCCAGAGGAATGGCATGAGTCAGAATCTCGAAGTCTCTCAGTGTATCAATGGCCACGCCACATCTCCCACACTCACCTCTAGCTCGGGGTGAATCGCTATCATATCCCATCAAAGTGGGGAAGTCGAAGGCAGTGCTCAGCCCTGTCTCTCCTTCCTTAAGCAAGTGGTGCCATCTTTTGTTAGTATCCTCGGCACTGCCCATCCCGGAAAACATGCGAAATGTCCATTCTCTTCCTCGATACATTGTGGGTTGACAACCTCTGGTAAAGGGGAAAATGCCGGGATAGCCGATATCCTTGGAAAAATCCAGATCCTTGATATCTTCCGGGGTATAAATTTCCTTTATCTCGAGGTCGGAAACGGTGGAAAATCTTTTCCCCTTCTCAGCCTTTTCCCTTCTGGCTTTTCCTACTTCTTTCTCCCATCTCTTCTGGCCCTCCTGTACTTCTTGCAAGGTTTTCTCTGTAAACATAATCAGCCCCTTTACTTTACACCCAATACCTGGCGGGCAATTGTCCACCTTTGCATTTCCGAGGTTCCTTCGTAAATCTCAGTTATTCTCTGGTCACGGTAGTAGCGTTCCACGGCAAAGTCTTTAGTATAGCCATAGCCACCGAATATCTGGACGGCTTTGTGGCAAACCCTGTGAGCTGCCTCGGAGGCAAAAAGCTTGGCCATTGCCGCTTCTTTAGGAGGAGCGTGCCCTTCTTTCTTGGTTAACCAGGCAGCCCTGTAAATCAGCAACCGGGCTGCGTCTATTTCCGTAGCCATATCGGCAATCATCCATTGGATTGCCTGCAGGCGAGCGATTTCAGCACCAAATTGTTTCCTTTCCTTAGCATAGGCCACGGCGGCATCATAAGCGGCTTGAGCAATACCCAGTGCTTGAGCAGCTATGCTGACCCTGCTGGCGTCTATTCCTTCCAAAGCTATCCGGAAGCCTTTCCCTTCCTCCCCCAGCATATTAGCCACAGGTATTTTACAATCATCGAAGATAAGCTCCGCCACCGAAGCAGGGTGTAGTCCCATTTTTCTCTCTATTTTGCCTACCGAGAAGCCCTTAGTACCTTTATCCACGACAAAGGCACTGAGGCCACGATAGCCCAGCGATTTGTCTTTCGTAGCAAAGGTGGTTACAAAATCAGCTTCAGCACCATTACTTATGAAAATCTTCTGGCCATTCAGAACATAATAATCGCCCTGTCTGGCGTATTTTGTCTCCATAGCCGCGACATCGCTGCCAGCCATAGCCTCAGTCAAGCCGAAAGCCACTATCGCCCCATTAATTACACGGGGGATGTAGCGCTTTTTCAGCTGTTCAGTGCCATGCATGACGATGGGATACATACCCAGGCCCAGGCTAACGAGATACACAACGCCTATACCAGCACAGGCACGGGAAATCTCCTCAGTGGCTATGGCAAAAGTCACTTCGTCCCCATTTCCTCCATATTCTTCAGGAAAATGCACGCTATGCAAACCGGCGTCAGCCATCTTTTTGACAACATCGTGGGGGAACTTCTCTGTCTCATCCCACTCAGCAGCGTGGGGCGCGATTTCCCCGGCACAAAAATCCCGCACCATGGCTTGGAACATTTTTTGTTCTTCGGTAAGTTCAAAATCCATTTCTCGCTCCTCTCCAGGCTATTTTAAAACCTTTTTGTTAAAGAGTAATCAACAACCATTGATTATCTACAGCGTCTCTGAACTTTTGTTGGCTGTAAAGGCTGATTTTACTACCCA
>JBGPRV010000027.1:0-11503 GCA_041489785.1 Dehalococcoidia bacterium
CCAGCCAGTTTCCCTCCCCATTGTCTCCACGACAAATATTCTCTTGTGTGAACCGGCGGTTGTCCTCAGCCGGTCAACCTCCTGAGTGATAACGTCCAAAGCTGTCTCAAATCCCAAAGTATAATCAGTCCCACACAGATCCCTGTCAATCGTCTTGGGGATGCCAACCACATTCACGCCTTCATGCGCCAGCTTATGGGCCACGCTCAAGGTGTCATCTCCTCCGATGACTACCAGAGCGTCTAAGCCCAGCGTTTTTATGTTGCTTAATACCACTTTCGATTGGTCATTTTTGGGATCATAGGGATTGGTTCGTGAGGTGCCAAGCATAGTGCCACCGTACCTGTCCCAGGTCCTTGTGATTTCCTGATTCAGGGGTATGATATACTGCTCAATCTCCTTGGGGTCATCTTGAGTTAGCCCCTTCCAGCCATCCCTGATTCCCAACACCTCATATTGGATTCCCCTGTCGCGTTGCACCCGCTCATCCAAGGCAGTTTTCACTGCCCATTTTATCGCCGGATTAATACCGGCACAGTCTCCACCGCCGGTAAGAATGCCTATTTTGCTTTTCTTCATCGATAGCCACCCCCTTTCTTGAGGCTCAGACATGAAAAACCAGCGGTGTATTTTGCGGGCAGCGCGTACTTATCTGGTTTCGGCACCACGAATTTCAGCCTGGGAGCTGCCTAGTCAATCGGGATCTCTGTCTGGTTGCCCCGTTCATCAAGATGCTGTCGGAAATAGCCCTTACGATACAAAAGTGTCATGCCTATCATGGGTACACTCAGGTCGGCGGCGGCTCGCAAAGTGTCTCCAGCCAGTATCCCTAAACCACCATTGTAAGTAGGTATAGCTGGGTCAACAGCAACTTCCATGGAGAAGTAGGCAACGGTTAGTTTATCCATCGGCTAATTACACTAATGTTACTCCATGTATGTGAGGAATGCACTTATCACGTGAACAACTCATTTAAAGAAGTCAAAATACAGGTTCTCATATGATACTTCCCGTACGATGAACCTGAATTACACATTTTAGATGTGAAGTTGCTGGAGCACCTGACGTGCCTTCTGACTTGCTCGGGCGCGGTGGCTGATTTGATTTTTCGTCGCCAATGGAAGTTCGGCCATGGTCTTACCTATCTCAGGAAGAAAAAAAATAGGGTCGTAGCCAAAACCATTTTCTCCCTTAGCCTCAAGGGCAATCATGCCACGACACTCGCCGTAGCATACCTTAGATTGACCTTCTGGAGTAGCTATAACAATGACGCACTTAAAACAGGCTGTTCGTCTCTCCCAGGGAACGCCGTTAAGTTTAGCTAAGAGAAAGCTCACTTTCTCTGCATCAGTAGCAGCTTCACCAGCAAAGCGAGCTGACTTAACACCTGGCTCTCCATTAAGGGCATCCACCTCCAGACCCGAGTCATCGGCAAGGGCAGTGAGCTGGCTTAATTTGGCATAAGTAATGGCTTTTAACCGAGCATTTTGCTCGTAGTTATTCCCCGACTCGCTGACGACTTTTGTTATTCCTTCTTCGGCCAGCGTGGTTATTTTATAACCAGGACCATCCAGGAGAAAGTGATACTCTCTGATTTTCCCTGGATTGGAGGTAGCTAAGAGAAGTTTCGGCATTTTGTCGTTAGATGTCTTGAAATCTTGGTGCCAGCTTCTTTGCCACTTCGGGCATGGTGGTGTATTCCATTTCCTCAAGCGGCAGGCGATGTGGTTCAAACGGACCCATTCGGCGCAGGAAATCCGCCACAATGTTTGCTTGATGACGAACCTCATCGAAAGCAGAGTCATCGAAGAGGTCACGAGGCCCGACGAGCTTGCCATTAGCAAGTTGGAAACCAGCAGCTATCACTCTTGGTGGACCATCGAAGCGGCAATGATTGCTTTCCCGGACAGCTACCGGCATTAAGGGGCCGTGGTGGGAGCCTCTCATCCAGCCTTTTACTATGTTAACAGAAGCAAAGGGTTCCAGTATTTCGCCCACAGCGGGAAATTTTCCCTGAGAGCGAACGATACAGACAGGGTCATCCTTGCCTATGTATCTGCCGGCCATGAGAGATAATCTCTGAGTAGAGGAGACAGCAGCGATTTCACCACTCTCCTTGTGGTACACCGCTTTAACGGCATAGCGGCCTGGTGCACCGAGAAAAACCAGCATGTTATAAATCTCCTCAGGAGCGTTAAAACTGATTTTTTTGTGCTCTTTGACGTCGTGGACTTCAAAGGTGAAGCCAGAGTGCATATTGGAGGCAATAACTAGCCCAATGGTGTTGAAAGGGTCAGCGAATATCTTATATAATGGTAAATTCCAGGCGCCAGATGCCGTCTTATCCGCCATAAATATGACTATGGTTTCGGCTTGGCGCTCGGAAAATTGCATCTCAGCCGTACCAGGTCCCATCCCCCTTGACAGTGCCGGAGAAAGCATCAGATAGAAGATCCTGCCCGGCACCATGTAGCTTCAATCTCTTAGCTACATTGGTGCATTCCACAAATGTATCCCAGGCTAACTTGTGGATTTGTTCATTATCTTCACCATGTTGGTGAGTCATTATCAGCTGGAGGTCGTCGCCACAAACTGTAACGTGATGGTCTATGAGTAGCCCCTGGCGTTGGGCATGTTCCAGCTTTTCCTTAGCCTTTTGTATTACGTCGGGGTGACTGGAAGAATACCCGACATAGCCACCGACGTCTGCTTTGATAACGCTTAAAGTTAATTCCACTTCACCCTCCCTTGCTATAGTTTAACAATGGAAAGGAGTGAACGTCAATCTGGGATAAAAATTAGTCCTTCTTCACTGTTACCTAAAGCTTCCACCCTATTTTGGTGATAGAGTAAAGCAGTGTAAGCTGCCACCGCAGCATCGCACAGGTCGTGGTCGAACATGTCTAAATAGGGCTTAAGACCAGGTAGAATGTCTCCTAGCTTGTCTCTGAGGAAGCTCATCCCTTGTTTGGTAGTTTTCCGGGGCATGGTTTTACCAAAGAGGCGGACTTTGCTGGCAAAGGGATAGACCTCAATGACTTGACCAGCTTGTTTCACCTCGCGGCCAATGCTAGTTTTGAGCTCGATACCACGGTAGATCAAGTCCTTGATAAAGGTCTTCTTGCTAGTGGGGTAACAAGGAATTCCTTTTTGCCTCAGTTCTTGGTCGCATTGCCTATTCTTCCTTGGGAATTTTGGCTTGCAAGGACAACTTTCCTCAAGACAGCATAACCCCAGTGGCAAGCTCAAGGGGGCATCAATGGCTATTATTTGAGGTGAATAGAAATTTAACAGAGCGACGATATCTCTATTCTCTGTTAAGAAGCCAAGGTAAACAAGTTGTGATTTACTATCCAATCCTAAACAAGCGCTCGGTTTGGCTTCTGTTGAGGTTAAATCGATGCCCAAAAAAGTAGGATACTTCACGTTGCTGGAGAAGACTTTTTCCCTGACCGTTTTAATATCTCTCTAGCTGCCACTATACCTGAGGCTGAAGCTTGGACTAAACCCCGGCTGACACCGGCGCCATCGCCAGCAGCAAATATATTACCAATCTCGGTCTCTAAATAAGGGGTTAACTTTAGCCGACTAGAGTAGAATTTAACCTCTATCCCGTAAAGTAAAGTTTGTGGGGAAGCGACGCCCGGAACTAGTTTGTCCATAGCCTGGAGCATTTCCACTATACTCTTGAGATAGCGATAGGGGAGAGCAAAGCTCAAATCTCCGGGGGTTGCCGCTTTTAAGCTTGGTTCGATGGGATTATTCTGGAGGCGAGCTTGTGTGGAGCGGCGACCATCCATTAAGTCCCCCAATCTCTGCACCAATACACCGCCACTAAGGACATTAGCTAGCCTTGCCAGATACTTACCATAGGCAATAGGTTCATGGAAAGGCTCGGTGAAGGTGGTGCTCACTAAAAGGGCAAAGTTAGTATTGTTTGTCCTGGGTTGGGTGTAACCAATGCCATTGACCGTAATCACGGGGTCGGAGCCACCTGTGGACTCCATAATCACCTCGCCTCCAGGACACATGCAGAATGTTCTAACCCGGTCATTGAAACTTCTGGAATAAAATTCGAGTTTTGATTCATACAATGTCGCAGTTAGCTTCTCCATGGTTGTCATTGGTACTTCGATTCGGCAACCCACATCTACAGGGTTGGAATCAAGGCTTAGTTTAAGCCTCTTGGCTTCATTGCATAGCCATTCTGCTCCCTCTCTCCCCGGGGCTAAGATTAAGTAGCGACAGCTTAAGTTTTCACCATGGCTAGTTTCAACAGCTTTGACCGCACCGTCGTCAACTACAATATTCTCAATTGTTGTTCTCAGTCTTATGTCTAATTTGGGTGACAGATAATTCTGCATAGCTTTCAATGTCTCGTGACAAAGCTCTGTTCCCAAGTGGCGCAATTTAACAGGGGTTAATGTGAGCCCGGCTGAGGCAGCCTCTCGCTCCAGCTCAGCGATATTTCCCCCCATTCCATAAACCTTGGGAGGGGCGCCAAATTTGAGATAGATAGAATCAATATAATCTATGAGTGCTCGGGCTTGAGCAGAACCGACCAATTCCTTGAGCCGGCCGCCTACCTGGGTGGACAAAGTTAGTTTGCCATCGCTGAAAGCACCAGCACCTCCAAAGCCACTGACTAAATGGCATGGGGAGCAAAGGGCACAGCACCCACTTCTGTTTTGAACGGGACAAACACGATCGTCAATTTCTCTGCCCTTGTCCAGAAGCAAGACGTTGAGGCCGGCATTACATAATTCCAAGCTAGCGAATATACCTGCGGGACCAGCACCAACTATGGCGACATCATAATTTTTGGTCATTGAGGTTTATTCTATGGTTATTGACGTAACCAATCGGTTAAAAGTTTTCCAGATTTAAGGATTTCATCGGCCGCAGAGTATGGGTCGAGCTCTCCTTTTTCCACCCTCTCAGTGTAGCTACTCAGTTGCCCGTCTTGCTCGATTAACCTGAGCAACTTATGAGTGAGTTTTCGTTCTAGAGTTTTTATGAAGTCCTGTTTTCGTTGGAGTTGGCGACGTTGTGAAAGTCGACCCTCTTTACAGAGGGCTTGGTAGTGTAATTGAATTTGTTTGTAAAGTTCCTCAATGCCGACGTCGTTAACTGCTTCTGTGGCTACCACAGGTATATTCCACCAACTTGGCTCATGAAGCTGCAGCATAGCTTGTATATCACGGACAAAGTTGTCGGCACCAGGATTGTCAGCCTTATTAACTACAAATATATCAGCGATCTCAAATAGTCCTGCTTTCATCGTCTGGATAGCATCCCCAGATTCAGGACATAATATAACAAGCACAGTATCGGTCTTCTCCATAATATCTACCTCGCTTTGCCCTACTCCTACCGTCTCTACCAGGATAATATCTTTGCCAGCGGCGTCAAGCAACTTGATCACAGAGCTGGCAGTTTGTGGTAGCCCGCCCATACTACCACGAGTCGCCATACTGCGAATGAAAACTCCATCGTCAAGATAATGTTGTTGCATTCTTATCCGGTCACCTAATACTGCCCCTCCCGTGAATGGGCTTGAAGGATCTACGGCAATTATCCCGACTTTTAAGCCTTGTTTCCGCATCAACGCTGTCAGCTTGTCTACCAGGGTGCTCTTTCCTACTCCCGGGGGGCCGGTTATCCCTATACAGTGTGCCTTCCCCAGGTGTGGAGCGATGAGTTTCATTATTTCGGGCACTTGGCTGCTTTCGTTTTCTACCAGGCTGATGACGCGTGATAGGGAGACGTTTTCTCCCTTAAGCATCTGTTCTACTAACCTCATAATTTTAGGAGTCATATATTATGGGGGTAAGATTATTTTAGAGCTTTCTAAATTAACGGTCAAATAGGTTTACTGATATGGCAAGAAGGGCCGAAGCTCAATTCGATTGCGAGCTAAGAACGTCTGTAGACAGACACTAACAAAAATGGTTGGCGATTTGTGTCTTTCTTTACACTGGTTTGCCCACAGGCATTATATATAGGGGCTTAATTTGTTCGTCTACCCCGAGGACTTTCCTCACCTCTTCATCATGGAAGGCTCCGACTTCCACTGTGGCTAGCCCTAAAGCCACGGCTTGAAGATGGATGTTTTCACCTGCATGTCCCACTTCTATGTGAACATATCTCTCTCCACGTTTGCCATATCTGTAGGAAGTCCTGTGATAAAGAGCACAGATGACAATATCCACTGGGGCGTCGATAATAAATTCTTGGTCCAGAGTTGCTCTGGCTAAATCTGGTCTTAAATCGGCCAGTTTGTGTAAGCTCAAGGAATGAGAAGCTGCTTCATAGTGGTAAATGCCGGCCTGTAATTCTTCGGAAGCTTGCTTTGCCTCGCTGGCAATAACACCTTGTTTGCCAACGACCACAAAAATCTCCAGGGGATAGGTAGCTCCGGCACTGGGCGCTGCCCTGAACCCTCTAGTTCCGGTGATACCCTGGGCCGACCAGAGTATTTGACTCAATTGAGGTAAATCTAGCGGATCCCTACGGTATCTGCGAACCGATCTGCGCCTTAGTATCGTTTCCTCTAATGAAACCTTGCCGTTCAACTGAGGAGAGGGAAGCTTAATTATAGTTTGGCCCATGTCAGATTCTTTGCCACATGCAGAATAACAAATAACGTTTAGCCCTTGATAACGCCCATAGGTATAGCCATAGCCACTTTTCTAGAAATGCCAGCTTGGTGAACCACACCTATAACTTCAGTGATATCTTTGTAAGCTTGAGAGGCCTCCTCAGCTAGCGAGGAAACGCTTTCTGCTTTAACAATGATACCTCTACTTTCTAATTCTCGTATGACATCTGCCCCCCTGATAGCTCGTCTGGCAGCACCCCGGCTTAGTACCCTACCCGCGCCGTGACAGGTGGAGCCAAAGCTTTCCTTCATGGCTTTCTCGGTGCCTACAGCAACAAAAGAACAACGGCCCATGTCTCCGGGCACGAGCACAGGTTGCCCTACCTCCTTGTAGTGTCTGGGAGTATCTTTATGGCCTGCCGGAAAAGCTCTGGTAGCTCCTTTGCGGTGAACACAGACCTTAATCTTGCGACCGTCGATCGTGTGTTCTTCTATTTTGGCTATATTATGAGCAACATCATAAACTTGCTTCATGCCCAGTTTCTCAGGGCTTTTACCGAAAACTTTAGAAAAGCTTTCCCTAACCCAGTGGGCAATGCACTGCCGGTTGGCCCAGGCGTAGTTAGCAGCACATGCCATGGCAGCTAGATAATCTTGGCCTTCCGGTGACTCTATGGGAGCGCAGGCGAGCTGCCGGTCGGGGAGCTTTATCCCATACTTCGATACCGCCTGCTCCATGACCCGCAGATGGTCAGTACATACTTGGTGACCAAAGCCGCGAGAGCCTGTGTGAATCAAAACTAATACCTGCCCTATCTCAGTGATACCCATAACGCTAGCTATGCTGGCGTCAAATATCTCCTTAACTACTTGAATCTCGAGAAAATGATTTCCTGAGCCTAATGTGCCGGCCTGAGGCATGCCTCTTTTTACCGCTTTATCGCTTACCTTGCCGGGATCGGCACCACCGAGACATCCACCTTCTTCAGTAACATCCAAATCTTCGTCAGAACCCAGGCCACGCTTCACTGCCCAACGAGCCCCTTCAACCATCAATCGGTTCATCTCTTTTTGACTTACCTTTATCTTCCCTTCAGAGCCAAGGCCTGATGGCACATTAAGGAATAATTCATTAATGAGCTCATTAATTCTGGGCCGCACTTCAGCTTCGCTGAGACTGGTGCACAATAATCTTACACCACAATTAATATCATAACCCACTCCCCCCGGGGAAACTACGCCATCCTTAATATCCATTGCTGCCACTCCACCTATAGGGAAGCCGTAGCCCCAGTGGATATCCGGCATGGCAAAGGAGTAACCTACTATGCCGGGGAGAAAGGCAACATTGGCAACTTGTTCGAGTGCTTGTTCCTCACGTAGGGATTCCAACATTTCCTTACTGGCATAGATTAGGCCGGGGACCCTCATGCCAGTTTTATAATTCTCGGGAATCTTCCAGCGATAATCGTCTATCTTAATAAGCTGTCCTTGCCATCGTGCCATGTCCTTAGCTCCTAAATGTCGAGAATTATCTGTGCCTTGTAGCCATCACTATTTTTATCTAGCTTTAACATATGATATGTGGCTGCTTTTACCCCTCTCTTTATCTTGTGTTTCAGTGGGTCAAAACCTTCTCCATGACAGGTAGCCTTAAGTTCATTGTGAGTCAAACTTTCAATATCGAACCGGTTGAACAGAATGTGTTTGGCATCAAAAAAGTAAATGAGTTCATTAAGCCATTCAACGAGCAAGCTATCTCTGTCCTCGCTGCTTACTTTCAAATTGAGGTGCGATTTCTCTTCAATACTTCCGGGCTCAGTGATTAAACTGAACAGAGCCAGAGCAGCGTTGGAAAAGAGCTCTTTGATATCTGTCCCATAGGCGATGATGCCTATGTCAGCAGTGTGGTCAATTATTTCAAAAGCCTTTTTCATTCCTCTAATGTCCATTATACAGAAATAGCAACGACATCTCCATTTATGCTTGCTCTTTTTGCA
This sequence comes from Dehalococcoidia bacterium, assembly GCA_041489785.1. Taxonomy (GTDB): domain Bacteria; phylum Chloroflexota; class Dehalococcoidia; order GIF9; family AB-539-J10; genus RBG-13-51-36. The sequence goes on from JBGPRV010000027.1 coordinate 8,602, forward strand.
CTTCACTCAAGCTGTTGTTACAATCAATGCTGAAGACAGTAAAGGGGGCATTTTCCCCGTGAGCTGTGTAATTTGGCAAATTATCAATTACCTTGTATTATTAAGTTGGTAGTGGGCAAATGTCTGTGTCAAATTTGACTTCTCCGTGTGGAAGGTTATATGGTTCTAGCGATGCAAAGAATAAATACTAAAGGCAAAGCGAACCTACAGCTAGCCCATTATAAAGGATTTGTCCGTAAGAGGTAGATAGTAATGCCCTCACAGCATTATATGGAATGTGCTTTATCTCTGGCTAGGTTAGCTATGGGATATACCAGTCCTAACCCAGCAGTGGGGGCAGTAGTTGTTAAAGATGGACTTGCTGTCGGCATGGGATATACTCAGCCTGCTGGCTCGGAGCATGCTGAGGTTATGGCACTCCGTCAGGCTGGTGATAAGGCGCAGGGTGCTACCATGTATGTTACTCTGGAGCCTTGCCCCCATTATGGGCGTACTCCACCTTGCACTCAAGCTATAATCGATGCCGGCATTTCAGAGGTCCATGTAGCCTTACTTGACCCCAACCCTGTGGTTTCCGGGCGCGGAGTAAGCAGGCTAAATGAAATAGGCATCAAGACCCATATAGGTATGTGTCAGCAAGAAGCTTGCGAAATAAACGAGGCTTATATTAAGCACATTACTACGGGTTTACCATTTGTCGTGGCCAAATTCGCCATGAGCCTTGACGGCAAGATTGCTACTAAAACCGGTGATTCTAAATGGATAACCAAGGAAGAGGCAAGAAAGTATGCACATGCCCTGCGCTATACTGTCGACGCCATAATGGTAGGGGTAAACACCATTGTTGCTGATAATCCTCGCCTCACCGCTAAAGGTTGTGGTGGTAGAGGTGGTATAGGAAAAATGCAGCCTCTGCGTCTGGTTGTTGATAGTAAAGGAAAAGTACCATTGACCGCTCATATTTTTGAACCACCAGGCGAGGTTTTGCTCGCTGTAGCAGCACCTTTTGACTCTGTAAAGAAGGAAAAATTTGTAGAGGCGGGTGCCGAGGTACTGGAATTACCAGCCAGGGAAGGCTCGGTAGATATTGTGGAGTTATTGAAGTTGTTGGGGAGGCGAGAGATTGTCACTGTCCTAGTGGAGGGAGGTGGTAAGCTTCTTGGTTCACTTTTTGACCACCACTTGGTGGATAAGGTATTGGCTTTCATTTCACCAATCATCATTGGCGGCTGTGAGGCTGTAAGTGTGGGGGGAGATGGCGTTGATAATATAGCTAAGGCTTTGCGCCTTAGTCGAGTTGACATCAAGACTTTCGGTGATGATATATTAGTTAGTGGATACGTGGAGAAACGATTACCGCAAGAGGCGTAGGTTTTTATGGGTAGAGTATGTTCACAGGGATAGTTGAGGAGATTGGCATAGTTAAGGAAACAAGCCGAGACCGCTTGGCCTTCGAAGCCCACAAGGTGCTTGAAGGAACGAAAGTGGGCGATAGCATGGCTGTTAATGGTGTTTGCTTAACTGTTGTCTCCTTGGAAAATTATGGCTTCAGTGTTAATGTTATGCCTGAGACGTTACGTTGCACTAATCTCGGTAGGCTTCATTATAGCGACCAGGTAAATTTGGAAAGGGCACTGATACTGGGGGGACGCCTGGGCGGCCATTTAGTATTGGGTCATGTCGATGATACGGGAGAAGTAATGGATGTAACTAGTGAAGAAACCGCGCGTATTATGAAGATTTCAGCACCAGCTAAACTAATGACTTACATTGTAGATAAAGGCTTTAGCGCTGTTGATGGTGTTAGTCTCACCATTGTAGACCCCGATGATTTTTCTTTTGTTGTGTCTCTAGTAGCTTACACTATGGAACATACTACGTTAGGAGCGAAGAGACCTGGAGACGTAGTCAATTTAGAAATAGATATCTTAGCTAAATATGTGGAATGTCTCAAGGAACGAAAAAGACAAAGTTTAAACTTCGAGTTCCTTAGAGAATATGGATTTGTAGGGGGAATAGATGCTGGCTAGCATTTCAGAGGCAATTGAAGATATAAGGGCAGGCAAGTTTATCATTATCGTTGATGACGAGTCACGCGAAAATGAAGGGGATCTGGCCATGGCTGCCGAGAAGGTTACCCCTGAGGCGATAAATTTTATGGCTAAGCATGGTCGAGGACTGATTTGCTTTCCTATCACTGGCCAAAGGCTCGACGAATTAGGAATACCACTGATGGTTACCAATAACACCTCACGCTACTCCACTGCCTTCACAGTTTCTATTGAGGCTAAGGATAAGGTTACTACTGGCATCTCTGCCTTTGATCGGGCACAAACCATAAAAACGGTGCTTGATCCTAATACCAAGCTGAACGACCTAGCTCAGCCAGGGCATATATTTCCTATTCGAGTTAAGGAAGGTGGGGTATTAGTACGCGCGGGACACAGCGAAGCTATTGTGGATGTGGCTAGACTGGCTGGGCTTTATTCTGCTGGCGTTATATGCGAGATTATGGATGAGGATGGCACTATGGGGCGCCTGCCTCAACTTGAAGCTATGGCTTCTAAGTTTGACTTAAAGATAATAACCATCGTTGATTTGATTGCTTACCGTCTTCGCCATGAAAAACTGGTGCAAAGAGTAACCGAGGCTAAGCTGCCTACTAAGTATGGCGAATTTACAGCCGTGGCTTACAAAAGTGCTGTTGATGCCGCTGAACATATCGCTCTAGTTAAAGGTGACATATCGAGTGATGAGCCAATCCTGGTACGTGTTCACAGTGAGTGTCTCACCGGAGACGTCTTTGGTAGTTTGAGATGCGATTGTGGAGCTCAGATTGAAATGGCTTTGCAAAGAATAGCCAAAGAAGATCGAGGTGTTTTTCTTTATATGAGACAGGAGG
>JBGPRV010000028.1:0-11490 GCA_041489785.1 Dehalococcoidia bacterium
ATTACAGCCTGGCTACTTACGATAAGGGCGATGCCTTCGACCAGAGTGCCTCCCCCGGTTTTATCCATATCTGGGGCTTGCCAGTGAGGACCCAGGCTAGGGTGCAGCCAGAACCACCCCGACATAATACCTAATTTGTAGCAGGCCTAATTGGTATGGTGTCCCTGGAATTCGCCGGAGAGAAAGGGTGACCTTCTCGTTCAAAATCAGGGAGATACTCTTCTGCTGCCCCCATTTCCTGCACCCAGCCGTTTTCTATTCCCAGGTCAGTTAGCAGCTGGAGAACCATTTCATGCTCATCGACGGTGATCTTCCGAGAAAGCAGTGGTATTCGCGACGCCCGGTGCATCGGCATGTATTGAGACATTATGCTAACCGTCACCGTTGGAGAAAGCTCCCGAACAAGCCAGGTTAGCGATTCCTCACTGCCGGCCAGGCCGTTGGGCAGAATAAGATGACGCACTATCAACCCTCTTTGTGCCAGGCCAGATTCATCTACCACCAGGCCTCCAACCTGTCGATACATCTCTTTAATACCCTGACGAGCCCGTGCTACATAATCCGGGGCATGCGAGAATTTCTTAGCCCACCTGTCAGAGGCATATCTCAAATCAGGCAAGTAGATACTTATGACACCGTCAAGCTCTTTCAGAGAAGCGATAGAATCATAGCCATTAGTGTTGTAAACCAGCGGCACCCGAAGCCCCATGGGCACCGCTTCCACAACTGTCCGGAGGACCTGGGGAACAAAATGGGATGGCGAAACGAAATTGATATTGTGGCAGCCCAGTTCATCTTGAAGGTAGAGCATCCTTTCAGCCAGGGTGTGGTAGTCCATTTCCTTTGACTTTTGCTTTTTCCAGTTCTGACTTATCTGGTAGTTCTGACAATAATCGCATCTCATATTACAATTGCCCAAGAAAACCGTCCCTGACCCTCTGGTTCCTGAAATAGCTGGCTCCTCACCTTGATGAGCGCAGACCGCCGAGACTATGGGGAGACGCCCGGAATGGCAATAGCCCAGTTCGTTTTGTAATCTATTGACCCGACACTCCCTGGGGCAGATGTCGCAGGAGGCTAATCGAGCCTCAAGTGCTTGCGCACGACGCTCCAATTCGCCAGAGTGGTATAGAGTAACGTATCCTGGTTCCATAGACGCTGCGAGGCCGTAACTGAACGTGGCACAACTCGCTGACTTACACTTTAGACGGCTGACATGGTGCTGTCAACTTTCCGCCCACCGAAAGCGGTATCCCGGGGACATAATACCTGATTGGTATGGTGTCCCTGGAATTCAGTATTGCTTTTATTTGCATACATGTGCTAGAATGGTATCAGGCACGAATACGAGCCTGTATGGAGGTATGCTCATGGTAATCACTAAAGAATGGTTTACAGTTGAGGAAGCTGCTGAGTACCTATGTGTATCGAGAAGAACTATCTACAAACTGACCAAGGAAGGCAGGTTACCGGCTTTTCGGATTGGTAAGGAACGTCATCGCCGATTTCGTAAAGAAGACATAGATAAGGTGCCCCACCCAGGAGAAGAGATTGCAAATGTAGAGACGCTTTTGAAGTTGTCTGCAAAAGCTGACCCGGTTCTTGCCGAAGTTTGGGATAATGAAAAGGATGCAGCTTATGACCGAGTATAAACGCGGAGATGTGGTCCTTGTCAGGTTTATCTTCTCCGATGAAACTGGAGAGAGGCAGCGTCCAGCAGTCATAGTAAGCTCAGATGCTTACCATCAAAGCCGTCAGGAGGCTATAATCGCGGCAATCACGAGCAAGACCGACCGGATATTGGTGGGCGACCACCTTATCAGCGAGTGGCAGGAAGCTAGGCTGCTTTTCCCCTCCGTTGCCACAGGAATCGTAAGGACGATAAAGCAGGGCATGATAGCCAAGAAGCTTGGAACAATGCCCCTGCCAGATATGAAAAAAATTGAAGACAACCTGCGAGATGCCCTGGGACTCAAGTAGGGTATTAGGGGACATAATACCTGATTTGCAGCAGGCCTGATTGGTATAGTGTCCCCGGAATTCCCAATTTAACGCCAAACTGTCTCTGGCACCTCTGTCGGTACCGGCTCGCTAGTAGCATTCAGTGATGAAATCTCAAAAGCGTATGATGGCTCTAGTTCGTCGAACCGGTGACGGAGGTCGATCTTTGCCCAGTCGTATGGAGGTATCATTATATGCCATGATATATGAACCTCCCATTCCTCCGAGAAGAAAAGGTAGTGAGATACAACCAACCATACTGGGCTAACCATAGTGCCATTCCATGCTGTATCATCTGTGATTCCAAGTTCAGGATGATTCGTTGCTAGCCATGAAACAAATTTATCTAGCAACTCTCCTGCATATTCTTGCCTATCGTCCTCGCCTTCTACCACTTTGAAGCTAACAACTTTTTTGTCAGTCAGCTTACCTTGCTTTCCAGTGATAGTTACCTTAATAGTTTTTCCAATGCTTGCTGGTGTTGGTATGACAACTACTTCGGCAACCTGTCCCTCAACTATATCTTGCTGATAAATGACTACTTCTGCGCCACGAGCCTTCGCTGATATACGTACAGGAAGTTGATCTTCTTGCACTTCATCGGTAATTGTCACAAGAAATACGAAGTGCTGTCCGGCAATAGAGTATTTGAAAACGTATTCTCCGTTTATCAGCTCAGGCGTTTCAGGTATCACATTAATGTGAAAAGCAGTATTCTCATCCGCCTCCCCGGATGTTGGTAGGAGAGTAGCTATCGCTACTATCGCAATGACAACTGCAATACAACCTCCGATGATTCCTGCCAGCTTTTTGTTACTCATTCTATCCTCCTTTCACAATATAACGCGGAAGGCAGAAAAAGGTTGCATTATTCCCTGGTATTCTGAGGAAATAGTAACTAATATGCAATAGGCCTGACTGGTAGGGTGTCCCTGGAATTCTCACGTGCCGCGGATTGTGCAAGGGCGACATGATGCATCACACAATCCACTCTACTGCTAAATGCCTGGAGACATGTGCAGCAATATACTGATAGGGGCCGAGGCTCTAACCTTCAGCGAGCGCCAGGTTGACTGCTGCTTCCGCATGGAGCCGAGTAGTATCAAATATCGGAGCATGTATCTCACTGGGTCGGACAAGCAAGGGGAGTTCAGTGCATCCGAGCACAATACCCTCGGCACCATTATTAATCAATCTGCTAATAATGTCGGCACAAACACGGCGAGAGGATGCCTTAATCTTGCCCTCACAGAGTTCACTGTAAATAATTTGATGGATAGTATGTATATCATCTTCTCCAGGCGCAAGCACCTCGATAGCGAAGCGGTCTCGAAGCCTCTCTTGATAGAAATGTCCTTCCATTAAAAACCGTGTCCCCAGCAGGCCTATTCGGTGCAGCTCCCGTTCCCTGACGGCATCGCCAATCACATCAACAATGTGAAGTAGTGGCAGGCCAACTGTCTCTTCTACATCATCAGCAACTTTATGCATAGTATTTGTGCAGATTACCAAGAAGTCAGCACCGGCCCGCTTAACAGCATTACCTGCATCGACAAGAATACCGGCTGTGTCATCCCAGCGGCCTTCATGCTGAGCTCTTTGAATTTCATCAAAATCCAAGTTATAAAGAACCAGGCGGGCTGAGTGAAGACCGCCCAGCCTTTGGGCAAATGACTCATTGATGATTCGATAGTACTCCAATGTAGAATTCCAGCTCATGCCTCCAATTAATCCAATGACTTTCATAAGTCTCCTCTCTATATGTCTCAGCTCTGGTTATAAACCAGGACCCTCTGAAATCTAATATGTCTCGGGCTCAGTTTAGCCATGAATATAACATACTTTGACACAGCCCGTACTCTCTTGACTCTAGCTGAACAAGTTGAGTAAGTATAAATACGAATGGTGTATGGATGACTTGCAGTGCTCCCAAGGGCAAGAGTAAAATGACCCAGAAACAGCAGAGCACCGGGAAGTCCCCATAACCTCACATGGCTTTTGACCGTATCAGTTTCTTGTGTCGAATAGTCACTGCCTGCATAGCTATGGTTAGTCTCAAGGATAATGAAGACAGATAAACCCGGCGAGCTTGAGGAGACCACCGCACGTCTGGGTACAGAACGGCTGAGTAAGCTGTTCCCCCGCCTGGGTGCGCCCAGCATGGTCTCAATGGTAGCCATGTCTCTCTACATCCTGGCTGATACCTTCTGGCTGGGTCGGGTCAGCTATGAGGCGATTGCCGCTATAACCATAACGTTTCCGTTCTATGGCGTGGTGGTTGCTATAGGTCTTGGCTCTGGTATTGGCGCCAACGCGTTAGCATCGCGGCGATTCGGTGAAAAAGACATTGAAGCGACCAACCAGGTAGCTGGCCAGGTTTTTCCTTTGACCGCCATCTTCGGGGTCGTTTTTATCATTGCCAGCGTTTTCTTTGCCAAGCCGCTGGCCGCCCTACTCGGGGCCCCGCCTCAGATCATCGATATGACGGCGGAGTACCTGGTCTTCTTCGGCTGGGGAATACCATTTATTCTCTTCCGATTCATGACACGTAACGTTTTCCATGCGGCTGGGGATGTCATCAAGCCGATGATTTTCATCGTTGCTGGCTCTGTGCTCAATGCTGTCCTCGACCCATTCTTGATCTTCGGCTGGGGGCCTTTCCCGGAGATGGGCATCGGTGGGGCTGCCCTCGCCACGACGATATCGGGTGGACTCGCTGCTGCAATTGGTTGCTATTATCTGCTGGGGAATAAATCCGTTTATCGTTTGAAGCTGTGTCACCTCAAGCCTGACCTGTCCATCATAGCTCAGATCTATCGTGTGGGGCTGCCCGAGACGCTGATGGACCTTACGGAAGCCGTCGTATTTGTTATATTCAACCAGATTGTGGCAGGCTTTGGTTCGGTGGCACTGGCAGCCCTGGGCATCGCATTCCGTGTTGCCGACCTCGCCTTTATCCCTGTTATCGGCCTTGCCCATGCTCTTTTGCCGATTGTTGGCTTCTGTTTTGGGGCACGCCTCTGGGGCCGCTTGTGGGCGGCAGTCAGGCAAGGCTCGCTCGCTGTTGTGGTGGTATTGACTGTTGTCACTGCATTGCTGGAGATTTTCGCTCCACAGGTAATCGCTATCTTCAACAACAGTCCCGAGTTGCTAGCTATTGCCGTACCGGGGATGCGCATTTTCATGTCGGCTCTCATTCTGGTTGGTCCAGCCATCATGTTTATCATCACCTTCCAGGGACTATCCAAGGGGTGGACAGCCATTGCTCTTTCCCTGGCGCGTCAGCTGGGTCTTCTTCTTCCTGCCCTGCTCATCCTGTCGCGCTTAATGGGGCTGAACGGAGCCTGGCTGTCTCTTCCGATTTCAGACGCCGGCGGTGCCATTGTCGCCGGGTTGTGGCTTTACCGTGAGTACCGGCTACAGAAGCGCAGCGGCATCTGGGATAGTGCCTCGGTGACCGAGCTCATCCCGGAGTCTGTGCCTGCGGACCCGCCTGCGCCTGATTGACATGGTGTCCCGGGGATTCGACCCAGCTAGTAGCTGCTTATGCTAGTCTCATGGTGACAAACGCTGCTACTAAATAGGCGGCAACACTCACTAGAAGTGACACCACCAATCCCAAACGAGGCAGAAGAAAAATCACGCCAACGACATAAAGCACCCAAGCAGGCAACAGTACCAGCATACTCTTAGCATAAGAAACAGCCGCCCCTGTTCCGCCAGCAAGATATATGGTGCACAGAGTTATCAGGGTAGTACTGGGCAAGAAAGCAATGAAAACAGCAAGCTCACTTTTTCCTTGACTTCCAAAATAGGTTACGACCGAGACTACAAGTCCGCCGATCACAAAGTATGCTACCAGTAACTTGGGGTCCACGGTGTTTTTCAAGCTTGAAGTCGATTATACCATACAGTCTGGCAGACATGATGACACAAATTGCCCGATTGCAACGAAGGGCAACAATATTTATTACTACGGGAGTAACTAGTCGTGAGCCAGGATATCTCTGACCTGCACGGCGAAAGCCTCGCTCTTAGCATCTCCGGTGACAAGCTGAATCTGCTTTGCCGAGGGCACGCCCAGTCCCAGTTCAGTAGCCTGTGCAATCTGCTCTTGTTCGAAGATAGACCCGCGGCTGACTTCTGGTGTCGTCCCCAATAGACGTAGAACCGCCACCCCCACCGCGTCGATGGCCACCCGGTCGATGCCAGCAATCATCACCTTAGCTTCTACTTTGGTGCCACGGTCGGGCCCACCGTCAACAAAAGCCTCCACACCATCCAAAACCACTAAGTCGGGTGAATAGGCGGTATTAATCTCGGCAATCATTTGCCGCTGGTACCGTGATGAGTGAAGTTCTCCCATATAGGGATAGCCTCTCAAGGGGACAAGTCCTACCGTGTTCTTCAAAGAGAGTGTGAAATGGCCGCCGTAAGCATGCGTCTTAAGGCAGCAGGTCTGGACAATTGATTCCGCTTCGAGATAAATCCGGGGAAAATGAAAACCCTGGCTCCAATGACTCCCTTTAGGCTCTATCTTGCTCCAGCCTTCAGGACCTAACTCTTCCAGATTAAGGATGTTGAAGCCCAGCTCTTGAGCTAGCTTAAAAATCCCTTTCTTCTCCATAACTGTCCGGGTGCTATTTCCAGGTCCGCTTCGCTCAGCCAGGGTGATCTGCTTTGCTCCCATCTGCTGAAGAGCCAGAATCAAAGACCGTAGTGTGTCGTTATGCGTTGAACCCGGTGCCGGGTCAGCCGTGTTGAAATTGGGTTTCAGAACCACGGATTTGCCGCGAAAAGACTTTAAGCCGAGAAGATCTATTGCCTGCCTGACACCTTCACCTCGGTCCCTGGTGCTTACCAGCGCCACGTTTGTCATACCAGCTTCCTCCGTCTATCGAGCATAACCTAATTATAGCTGATATACGCCGGTTCGACCAAGCTGATAAGTCTAGTGCAACAATTATGAGCTACTACATACATCATGAAACTCCCACATTATCTGACGATACTTTAAATACTGGGCGACAGGGGATATAATTCGGTATCGCTTAGTATAAGAGGTTAACCGATGGCTCCCGATGAAATATCAGGACTCATTTGCTCCAAGCTAGAGGAAGGAGGTTATCGTGGTACAGTGCTGTCCATAGAGCATGTCGCCCAACTCAAATATGAAATAGAAGAGTGCCTAAGCCAGAAAAAAATAGACGCGGGATTGTATGAAAAATACCTGACTTATTTTGAATTCGATGTTACCGCCAGTCTTCCGAAAGCTCGTTCAATCATAATAACCGCAGCTCCACAACCTCAGCGCAAAATCACTTTCCACTTCAACAAGCAGCGCCATTTGGTCATAGTCCCTCCTACTTACTATTGTGACACAGATAACCAAATCAGGAACACGCTCCAAAACATTCTCAATTCTAACGACTACCAGCTTTACCCGGCTGCGTTGCCGTTCAAGTTATTGGCGGTACGCAGTGGAATGGCAAAGTATGGGAAGAACAACATCGCTTACGTAGAAGGTCTAGGGAGCTTTGTTCGACTCAGAGCCTTTCTTTCAGACATGCCGACTGGCAAAAGCGACTGGCTGGAACCGCAGGTAATGAAAGAATGTGATAGGTGCAAGGCATGTCTTAATGAATGCCCTACCAGAGCGATTGTCCCGGACCGCTTCTTGATTCATGCGGAGAGATGCCTGACCTTCCTTAATGAATGGACAGAAGAGTTTCCTGAATGGCTAGACCCAGCCTGGCACAACAGCCTTATAGGCTGCATGAAGTGCCAGCTTGTCTGCCCGGTGAACAAGCGTTTTGTCAAATGGGTGGAAGAAGGAGAAGATTTCAGTGAAGCCGAGACCGAGTCAATCCTGAATGGGGTGCCGCTTGATCACCTCCCGCCTGAAACAGCTCACAAACTCAAGCGTAGTTATATGGTGGAATACCTGGACGTGCTACCAAGAAACTTGCGTGCCCTCTTAAAGTGATTATTCGCAACAGCGGGTTTCTGTTGTTTCCATCTGAGTGCCCTGTTATTCCTCTCCGCTGTGCCAGATTACGCCCTGGCAGTACACCAACTGCACATATGGCATGTTGTTGTCAGTTGAATGTGACGGGCAACTAAAAAGTCGCCAAACAGCAAACCTGCTCACTGGCGTTTCTTAAGCGTAATCTTCATCCAGATATCTGTTAGCGCCATCTGGTAATTGCCTTTGAATGCCGTTTGCTCTAGTATATCCTTAATTACGGTCTGGTATTCTTCCCTGGTGAAACCATGTAGTGTAGAGACCCTGGGGCCAAGTCGGCCAACGAAGAACCCGTATTCCTTGTTCAGTTTTCTTCTATCAGCCGGGTTGTGGAAAACCTCAGGACACCCATCGTATATCCAGGCTTCCTTGCCGGTTTTTAGAACACGATAGCATTCATCAAACACCATGCGTGGTGTCTTCCAATGGTGTGAAGCGCCCGTGCTAATCACAAGGTCTATTGAATTATCCTTGAAAGGGAGTTTGGCCGCATTGCCAAACACAAATCGCGCATTATCAACGCCTTTGGCATGGCGTCTGGCAATCTTGACCATTTGCCTGCTGAGATCGATGCCATAGACCTGGAGGCCGGGTGCCCTCCTGGCAATCTCTATTGACAAATGGCCTGGTCCCGAACCTAAATCAAGGATAGTCCCCTTTCCCATCTTTGCCACTATATCATTAGCTATCTTTGTTTCAGGTTTTCACAGAACTTTTGCCACTGTCGCATTGTAGAATATGGCACCAGGGGTTGGGATTGATTCAGATTTCCTCAGTAAATCCTTGATGAATCTTGTTAGAGACATAACCGTTCCTCGAGCAAGATGTCGCTGAAATCACGCCACAGTTGGAGGGCTATTTCAGCCATCTTAACATATCCTTTGGTATTCCGGAGACATCATACCTGATTTATAATAGGCCTGGTTGGTACGGTGTCTCTGGAATTCGTTAAGAGTCATCTTCGCCCCATTCTATAACATCGGTGAACCAGACGGTGCTCACGGCTTTTTCCAGTACCGCCTGGCGTGGGTCAGGTATATCCAACAGCATCCGCAGGATGCGGTTGTCAAACTGGCTCAGGAACGGGCACCGTTTGCGCAGCGAGAGTATGGTAGTTCTTGCTCCGCCATAGACCAGATAGTCGAGTGACCGGGCATGGGGCTCAATATGCTCCCGCACGTGACCGCAAACCCGGATCAGAAACTGTTCTATCTGCTTTTCCCGGTGCCGGGCAAACCGCGCCTGCGAGGAGCCGCCCTTCTTGTGGCGGGCGTGCACCAGGCCTGTTCCTGTCTTGCTATCTATGAGCTCTGTGCCCCGGCAGATGCCAATGCTGTATGCACCCAGGCGGACCAGGACCAGAGCGATAAGGAAGTCATGACTGAGAAGAGAACGCAGCGGTCCAACATCATAGCCGTCGGTGATATATTCTTCGTCAATCGGGAATGGGGGCAGGACCAGATGCGTTTGCGGCGGGCTCCAGAAAAACGCCGCTCCCGTTCCCGACCCGTCAATAGCCTCAGCCATGTCTGGCGGTATGGCAGTTGCGGCAAACACCTTTCCCAGCAGATTTTCAACCCTGGCTTGAGGCGTCCCCCGCGGGAGGTATAACGATATCGCTTTGCCTTCGGTCGAAGCCAGCTCATCCAGAAAGCCGAGCGCCTTCGATCTGCCGAGATGGAACCTCTTTGATATAAACATAATATCAATCACCCGGTCGGGCGAAATTCTCTGGCTACATGCTGGCTATGGTAACGCCGTCGCCGCCCTCGCCCTGCTCCCCGGGCTGGAAAGACGTGACCAGTGGATGAGAGGCCAGAATCTCTCTGACAATCTGACGCACGGTGCCCGTGCCGATACCGTGAATGATGCGGACCCGGCTCAAGCCGCACAAAGACGCTTGGTTAAGGTAGTCGTCCAGCACCGGCTCGACCTCTTCGGCCCTCTTTCCCCGCAGGTCAAGCTCGAGAGAGACCCTGGACTTGCGCATCTCCCTCTTTATCAGAGCACCACCTGTCTTCACCGCGCCAGTTGATGGTATCCTCTTCTCCACGCTGTCCAGCCTGAGGGTCATCTTCACTTTCCCGGCCTGTACTTCGACGAGCCCGCGTTCTTCAGACACTGATAGTACCGTCGCCGACACGCCAGCATCTTTCAGCCAGACGGTATCACCGGCGGTGATTGGGCCTGCCTCAGCTTCTGTTTCACCTATTTCTGCTACCGGTCTGGCCTGCCATACCCCGGCATCCAACTGTTCCTGTGCCTCTGTCAGCGCCTTTTTGGCCTGCTCGATTCTTTCCCGGGATTTTTCCTTGCGCAATTCTGCTGTCGCCTCGCGAATTTTCATCTGCAGTTCGGCAGCCTCGCGACCTATCCGGTCACGCGTCTCCTTGATAATTCTTCGTTTGTCCTCTTCTAACTGCCGGAGCTTGTTTTTCAAGTCCGCGTCGTTCTGTTCTGCTTCATCCAGTTCCTTCTCCAGGCTGTGGCGAAGTGACTCAACATTCTTCTGTTCGGTCACCAGATGGGTAAGCAAAGACTCGATCTCCTGGGCGCCTTCGGAAAGCATGCGCCGGGCGCGGGCCACAATCTCCTCGGGCAGTCCCAGACGAGATGCTGTAGCCAGAGCATTGCTGCCGCCCGGGATACCCACTGTCAGGTGATAGGTGGGCGCCATGGTAACAGGGTCCACATCCAGAGCCGCATTTTCCATGCCGTCGGTAGCGTGGGCCAGTGCCTTTAATTCGGTGTAGTGAGTGGTGGCTACGGTCATCGTTCCCTGTGGTAAGAAATGGAGCAGGATAGCGCAGCCGAGAGCCGAGCCTTCGCCCGGGTCAGTATTGGTGCCCAGTTCGTCTAACAGCACCAGGCTCTGTGCCGTGGCGTTGTTGATGATGTGCACGATGTTGCCTATGTGCCAGCTGAAGGTGGAAAGGGTCTGTTCGATGCTCTGCTCATCACCGATGTCGGCATATACGCCGTCATAAACGGGGATGCGGCTTTCCGCCTGAGCCGGAATGGGCAGGCCAGCCTGCGCCATCAGGCTGAGAAGTCCTATCGTCTTGAGAGCGACTGTCTTACCGCCAGTATTAGGCCCGGTAATGACCAGGACGGAGAAGTCCCGGCCAATCTCGACCGACAGCGGCACTGCCTTCTTCTTCAGCAGCGGATGTCTGGCTTCGACCAGCCTGAGCACTCCACCCGGTTCATGTCCCTCTGCCCCAGCTCTTCTAGCAGCGGCCACGATAATAGGCTCGGTGGCTTTGGCTTCCCTGGCGTATCTGGCCTTAGCCAGCGCCAGGTCAATCTCAGCAATCAGTTCTATGTTACGGGAAATTTCGCTTTCGAATGCCCCAACTTCAGCACTGAGCGTTCTCAGTATTCTTTCTATTTCGTCCCTCTCTTCGGCAACCAGCTCGCGCAGTTCATTCTGTGTGTCCGTAGTTGTCCATGGTTCGATAAAT
>JBGPRV010000029.1:0-11257 GCA_041489785.1 Dehalococcoidia bacterium
ACTCAACCTCAGTAGGCGAGGTGGCAGCGTCAGTCAGGGCCAGCCTAAGACAACGTCCTTGATTCTCCCAATCAGGCTCAGTTATGTGAAAACTATCGATGTTGGAGCCATAACCGATAAGCTCGGCATAGACTTTAGCCCCCCTTCGCGTAGCTGACTCCATTTCCTCCAAGATAACAACCCCGGCACCTTCTCCGATTATAAAACCATCACGGTCTTTATCAAAGGGACGGCTCGCCTTCTCGGGCTCATTATTCCTTCGGGATAGGGCTCTCATTTTGTCAAATCCAGCAATGGCGATGGGGAGAATGTAGGCATCGCTCCCTCCGGCAATTATGGCATCTGCTTCGTCATATTGAATAAGCCTGAAAGCATCACCAATACAATTGTTTCCGGTGGCACAGGCAGTAACCACACATTTGCTCGGTCCCCGGGCACCAAAATCCATGGAGACCTCCCCTACCGCCATGTTGGCTATAAATCCAGGAACGAAGAAAGGGGAAACCTTCTCTGGTCCCTCATTACAAAGGGCGCAAAGGTTCTTTCCATACATGTTCATGCCGCCAGCACATGAGCCTAGCACTACTCCTACCCTGCTGGCGTTATTTCCATTTATAGTAAATCCGGCATCATCTATTGCCATGCGAGCAGCCACTAGTGCATACTGTATGAATGGGTCTGTCCTTCTAATTTTTTTCTTATCCAGAAAATCTTCAGGATGAAAATCCTTGAGCTCGGCAGCAATTTGCACGTTAAAACCGGAAGGGTCAAACTTGGTGATTCTGGCCACTCCTGATTTGCCCTGGCATAGCTTTCGCCAGGATTCCTCAACACCCGTGGCTAAGGGAGTAACAGCACCCAGTCCAGTGATTACTACTCTTCTTTTAAGTGTCCTGTTCACGCTTGTTCAATACTTGTTATCCAGCCTAAAAAGCTTTTTAAGCTAATTTTCTAGCCCTGTCAGCATCGTCACAAAGCAGTAAGAGGAGGCATGAGTGCTTATTCCGGCAATGGCTACCTTCTAGATTTTTGCTTCGATGTAGTCAATTGCGTCTTGAACAGTTTGTAAATCTTCCGCATCCTCATCGGGGATTTCGATTTTGAAGGTGTCTTCCACCGCAGTAATCAATTCAATAAAGTCTAGGCTATCAGCATTAAAATCGTCAGCAAATGATGCTTTTGGAACCACTTTTGATTCATCAACCTCCAACAGCTCCACGATCAACTTTTTTAACTGTTCAAAGGTTTCGGTCTCACTCATTTTGTCATTCCCTTTCTGGCGCTAATTTCCTAAGCCTGAATCATATTGCTCTTGTATTATATCACCCCCCACGCTGCCAAGGGAATTGGGGAGCGTACAGAGTGATTATTAAAATCTTAAGATGAAATCCAAGCTCCCCGGGCAGGACTCGAACCTACAACCAAGCGGTAGCGGGAAGCATTATAGCTAATAGTTGCGAAAAAATCAAAGCTAAAGTAAAATATGGTTAATAAGCCAATTAAGGCTACATTTTCTTGGAAATTCCCCAGTAGCTCAATGGTAGAGCGCTCGGCTGTTAACCGAGGTGTTCTTGGTTCGAGTCCAAGCTGGGGAGCCAGTTTTATCATAGACAGGACTTCTTACAGGGCTATTACAGTCCGATGAGTAGCGAATATATACAGTCCAAAGAGGAACTTCAACAGCATCTCAGGGACACAATACAGGCTCTTGAGTTATCTTCACGTTCATTTGATGGGGGATTTGAGGGAGAGGCTAATAGGCTTGCTGCTGCTATCAGAGTTCTCGTGCATGACACTGGCTCTTCAAAATCTCTGTTAGGTCAACTGGGGCAGAAATCCATCCAATTCTACGAAACCTCTATTCCGCGTGACCCCAAAACCATCATGACCTACAGTGGGCTTACCGCCATTGAGCAAACGCCTGAAGGGGCTAAATATGTAGCTCTCTTGGATATGTTACCTCCTGCCCCCCCCTCCACGCTGGGTAAGTTTTGATGAATGGTGGAACAGAGTGATTTTCGTTGACCAGAAAGGAAGCGAGACCAGTCGTAAGGACTTGATTCTTACAGTTGCGAACAAAGACGGTGGTGCCCATGTCGACCCTGTTTTGGACGGAAAGTACGCAGACCTTTCGCGTCGCAACTCGCTTGCGTGGCGATTCACCAGCCCAAGAGGTGACGTCCCACTTGAAGGCCCGGAAAAAGCTGCCGTTAGGCAAATTACCCACGAGATATTAAAGTCACTTAATCCTGCAATGCCGGTGATGAAGCCGAAAGTAACGGGTACGTTATTAAGTGATGTCTCTTTGGTGGTCGAAGAGAGGCAGCCAGTAGTGCCCAAAGTTGGTCGCAATGACCCCTGTCCTTGCGGTAGCGGGAAGAAGTATAAGCATTGTCATGGGAAGGTGTAATCGGACTTGTGTGGGGCACGCTTGCATGGGCTTGTTGCCTTATGCTGGTACTGACCGCTGGGAAAAAGACTGCTGCGGCTTAGCCTTTACCTATCAGGCTTAGCCTGCGCCGGACTGGAACGCTTGTTCGCATGCCAACCCCATTTTTGGGGCCAATAACCCGGAGGTTAACAGCCGCCCACTCTACCGTTGAGCTACCGGGGAACGAACACCTTAGCGCAACTGCTCAAGTTCGCTAGCACTGATTTTGGCATTTTTTAGGATTTTCCTCAAGATGCCTTTCCCTGAGTCTCTGCCTCAAAGCCCATCTTCATCTCGCTCTATTACCACAGTGAATTTATAGTCTGGCATACCCTGCTGTTTACTTTGTCTCACTCTGAGAAATATAACCCTCATCACCAGGCAAATTCGGTTGCTGGGCAGCTTGCATGGCTAGCTCGTCGCAGCGTGTATTTTCCGGGGTTCCGGCATGCCCCTTAACCCAGCTAAACTGTACTTCATGGTGCTCGCATATTTGCCAGAGCCTCTCCCAAAGGTCGGGATTCAACACCTTTTCCCGTTTATTGCGCTTCCATC
Organism: Dehalococcoidia bacterium; assembly: GCA_041489785.1. GTDB lineage: Bacteria > Chloroflexota > Dehalococcoidia > GIF9 > AB-539-J10 > RBG-13-51-36. The sequence goes on from JBGPRV010000029.1 coordinate 2,987, forward strand.
CGTTTGCTCGCCATCTCTGAGTCCACCCTCTCGACATCGCCTTGACTAAATACTCGGAATCACTGTACAACGTCACCTTACATTTCTCTTTTAGAGCCTCTAATCCGACAATCGCAGCCATTATTTCCATTCGGTTATTGGTAGTTTTGTGATAGCCCCCTGATAGCTCTCTTCTGTGACCCTGATAGAGGAGTATTATTCCATACCCACCGGGGCCAGGATTTCCCAGGCATGCGCCATCGGTATATATAGTCACGTGCTTAACTTTTTCCATTTTGGTTTTTGTTTTGACGTCAAGACGTCGAGTCTTTCACTTCTTTTCTGATCTTAGTTGGCTGCCGGGCCAGGATTCGAACCTGGGCTAAAGGATTCAAAGTCCTCTGTGCTACCACTACACAACCCGGCACTCATACCCGCTTAAATTTTTAACCCTTGGTGCCGAAGGTCGGATTCGAACCGACACGGGGGTTGCCCCCCAACAGTTTTTGAGACTGCCGCGTCTACCTTTCCGCCACTTCGGCGCACTTACCGTAGAAGCCTTAACCCCCTTTAAACATTCTCAGTGGCCTCCCCCTTTGCAAGGAGGCGTTCTACTGCTAACCTGGTTCTGTTCTACAATCTCATAGTTGGTGCCGAGGAGCGGAGTCGGACCGCTGACACGCGGATTTTCAGTCCGCTGCTCTACCACCTGAGCTACCTCGGCATCAGGGATATTGTAGGTTTTTCCACGTTCTAGTGTCAAGCAAGTGTGTTCGTGGCTATTTAACCGCCGCCTTGAGTAAGGGGAATGCTAGGCGAGATGCTAGCTTGGGGCGCCGGGCTTGACCAGTGGGATATGAGCAGCACAAAGAGGGCATTTTTGAGGTGAATAAACTGTGGTGGGGGCACGAAGACAACTGAAGAAGGGTAAATTAAAGTCCAAATTCTCCTCACTGCGGTCGACAAGCACTCCAATACCAGTGATAATACCCCCCAGTTTATCCACAGCACTTATCGTCTCTCTGAGCGAGCTTCCTGTGGTCAGGATGTCATCGACAATAAGGACGTGTTCGCCAGACGCAATTTCAAAATCGCGCCGGAAGACCCTTACCGCTCCCTCTTTTTCGGCGAAGATGCCCCTCGTTCCTAGTTGGCGGGCGGTTTCGAAGGCTAGAATAATGCCGCCGGTGGTTGGTCCCGCAACTACATCTATTTTTTGCCCTTTGAAGTGTTGGGCGATAAGGCGACACAGTTTCTCGGTAAGATGCGGGTGCTGTAAGATGCGAAACTTTTCCCAATAAACAGGCGAATGTAATCCTGAGGCGAGCAAGAAATGCCCTTCTTTTATTGCTCCAGCCGCCTTGAATATCTCCAGTATCTTGTCACTCAAATTGCACCCCAAACGACTGGCAAAGCATCATTTCTTGTCCCTCAGTTCCAAGCAGCTCCGGGTAGCTGTAATGCTTGATTACCCCCCAACTGCTTGGTGGCCAGTAGATAAACCAGGCCTTGCCAATGATATTATCCCGGGGCACCGTCCAGCCAGTATGTGAATCGTTGCTGTTGTTGCGATTATCACCGAGGACAAAGTATTCGTTCTCGGGAACTTCTGTGGCCGGCATCGTGTAGTTTGGCGGCGCCATGATATATTCCTCCTCCAGGGGGGTGCCGTTGATAGAAACCTTTCCATCTTTAATCTCCACAATATCGCCGGGCAAGCCAATAACGCGTTTGATGAAAGGGACTGGGGAATCAAACGGCGGGTTAAGGATTATTACCTCTCCTCGCTGTGGGCCAGAGGAGCGGTAACTCACCTTGTTAACCATAATTCCCTCACCTTGTTGGAAATTGGGCTCCATACTGGGCCCTTTCACGGCATAGCTCTGTACAGTGAGCCGAAGGAGAACAAAAACGGCTACTGCGATAAGAATAGTTATGCCGACTTCACGAAGAATTTTCATTGACAAAGGTTCATTCTACCATAAACCATAAAGTTAATTTATTCGTTATAGCTCTACTTGTCGGCGCTGTTCCTTAATGCTAACATTATTACCTCGGGCCGCTAGCTCAATTGGCAGAGCAGCTGACTCTTAATCAGCAGGTTCAGGGTTCGATTCCCTGGCGGCTCACTTCAGATACCAAATTACCCTCAATAGTAGCTATTTGGGTGTTGAGCTTATCCCGAAGTCGGCTCGGGTGCGAAGAAAGCGAGCTATGTCTTCTCGGTTTATTATTCCAATGACTTTCCCTGCTTCCATTACCGGTATGTGATTGGCACTTTCCCCATTCATTTCTTGGAGCACACTCAAGATATCCTGGTCAGCATAGGCTACCTTTAATTTGCTGGCCGGGGTCATGATATCCTGCACAGAGGTGATTGCCCAACGGGTGCGGGGGACTTTCTTTATCTGCTGCAGGGTGACCATGCCTTCTAACTCAGCTCCCCAGCTTATTAGGAAGCAACTTCGTCCTGTGAGCAATATATGTTGCTGGACTAGCTCCATTAAATTCAAGTGGGGAGGGATTAAGGGACAATCATAGTCCGTAACTTGGCGGGCTGTGATACCAATAAGGGCATCGCGGAGTAAAACCTGCTGATAACTAGCTCTGGCTGCATCACGGAGAAACCAGCCAATGAATATTAGCCACACGCCGTTAAGCCATAACTGGAGAGCGAAAATAAGGACAATGCCTCCGGCGACGATAAAGGCATAAGCTATCCCCTGTCCCACTTTGGTAGCGATGCGAGTTGCTCTGTGGTAATCGTGGGTTCTGTGCCACACGAGGGCACGAAATATTCTGCCTCCGTCTAACGGAAAACCGGGGATTAAGTTAAATACAGCTAAAAACACATTTATCCAAGCTAGCCACTGCATTAAGCTAGCGGCTAGGATTTGCTGCGCTCCGGCCAGTAAAAAATGCAATCCGTAGAAAATACCAGCCAGAGCCAGGCTGGTTAAAGGGCCAACTATGGCTATTGAAAGTTCTGCTCTGGGGTGGGTCGCTTCTTTAGTTATTTGAGAAACACCGCCGAAAACAAAGAGGGTAATCTCTTTAACTGGGATATTGTTACGAATAGCCAGGATGCTGTGGGCTAGTTCATGGGTAATGATGGAAGCAAAAAAAAGCAAACTGGTTAATATGCCCAAAATTATCCGCTGCTCTATAGTAGGGTAAGGAGGTTCTACTAAGGGGTAAAGCACGAGTGAATAGGTAACCAGAGCAAAGATGATAAACCAGGTATAGTTGAGTCGCAGGGGAATACCGAAGACCCTACCTAAACTTATATTACCACTCATCGTCCTTCTTGCGGCACAGCACAACCGATAAGCTTGTAAGCTAATTTAGCCAGTAGAAAAGCGCAAGAACCTGGTCCCTCCCCGGGGCAAAATTCCATTAAATCGAAGCCCACTACATGCTTGTGAAGGGCAACCGATTCTACTATATCCAAGATTTGCCGCCATGACATGCCGTCGGGCTCGGGAGTACCTACTGCCGACATAATGGAAGGGTCGAGAACATCTACATCTATGGTGACATAGACATCTTCGCTAAGCGAGTTCACTATATGGTCCATGGAAGCTGTACCCGATGCCAAGTCAGACATGTAGAAAGGCGTCAGCTTGTTTTGTGTTAAGAATTGTTTTTCTTCCCAGCTAAGGCTGCGCACTCCTACCTGAGAGATAGGGCAAAGTTCAAAGATGCGGCGCATAACACAAGCCTGGCTGTATTTAGTCCCCAGATATTCATCCCGAAGGTCAGCATGGGCATCCAGTTGCAACACAGAAAGTCCGGGAAATGCTTCTTTGAAAGCTCGAACTGCTCCTAAAGAAAGAGAGTGTTCTCCACCAAGCGACACTACAAATTTCTCCTTTTGTATTAAGCCTTTAATCACTTGATAAACTCTGGCAATCATATCTTGAGGGCTGCTCAGCAGAGGTTCTACCTGAGGCAGGGTGGAAATACCAACCTTATATATCTCGCGGTTCAGTTCTAAATCATAAAGCTCTAAATACTGGGAGGCATCGATAATAGCCTGTGGGCCATGGCGAGATCCGCTGCGCCATTCGCTGGTGCTATCGTAGGGGACAGGCAGAATTACAGTCTTGGCTTGCTGTAAATTTGAATAAGGTGGTTCTAATCCGGCAAAGACCTCATGTGGCAGGAATATCCCCTCATGCCAACAAGCAAAGGGCTCAGGGTGACAGTCATGGTCATTCATGGTAAATAAAAGTTTGAGGGTTGGCCATCGCGGGTTCTGCTTTGGGCCATTCTCTATCAATTAGACAGGTCCGCAACTTAACCAGCTGGAATCCCTCTCGAAAATCTTCTATTGCTTTCTCGGTATCAAAATCCTTGCAAGAGAAAATGTCTATGTTAATGTAATTCCGCTCAACAAAGGTATGGATGCCGATATGACTTTCTGCTATAAAAACAAATCCTGATATTCCCCAATCCTCTAACACTGGTCCTACATATTTGAGCACGTATGGCGGTGAAATCCTGGTCATTCCAATCCTGGCGGGATAATTTTCCAACCATTTCCGAAGGAAATATTCGTCTCGGAGAATTTTTTGGTTGCTGGAATAGCCATCTATAATTAAGTGCATTAGACCTCCTCGAGCAACATTCTTCTTAAATCGAAAAGGGCGGCATAAACTACCCTTTGCTTCATTCTTGAGCGATTTCCACGGAGCATATGGGTGAAGGTTTGCTCAAATTTATCACTGCTCAGGCCTATGAATGCGTCGCCGGAATTTGTATCGGGATTTATGTTACCTCCAACACCTATGCCGATATCGGTTTTCAAATTCCTGCGTGCAGTCTCAGCCATTGCTTTGGCTACCTGAATGCTTTCTTTGCCATATCGCTCCATAATGGAGGCATCCACACCGCAAGCCATCTTAGCTTCATCACAGCAAACTAGTAATCCCCCCTTGAAATAAGTATGGCTTTCCCGGCTACTGGCAATGGTGCTGCATAGCAGCCCCTCGGTGCAAGATTCCATAGTTGCTAAACTCAGGTTTTTGGCTCTGAGCAACTCCCCAATAACAGAGCCCAGGATATCATCGTCCACCCCCCAAATATAGGGAGAAAGAATGTTTCGAATTTGTTCTTCGCTTTGGGAAATAAGGCGTTTAGCTTCTGCTTTTTTCTTTGCTTTGGCTGTAATACGCAGATAAACACCGTCGGGATTTATGTAAGTAGCCAGAGTAGGGTTGGATAGTTTGGAAAGGTGGGCTACCAATTCATCTACCTTAGCTTCGGCTAGCCGAAAGGTCTTAATTACCCTGGATAGTATGACCTCTCCAGTTACTCTTTGCTCCAGTTTGGGCAAAATGCCTTCTTGCCACATCATTTTCATCTCATCGGACGGCCCGGGTAGGGCTATAATTATATGGTCGTCTTTCTCAACCCACCAACCAGGCGCTGTGCCCATACGATTGGGAATTATTTGAGCCGAAGGGATGAAAGTTGCCTGTCTTATATTGCTTTGTGGTATTTCCCCAGCATAGCGGCGGAGCAAAGCTTGCAATTCTTGCCATAACTTCTCATCAACTTTAAGTTTCTCATTCACTAGCTCGCCAATGGCCTCACGGGTAATATCGTCCTGGGTAGGTCCCAATCCTCCTGTGGTGATAATAAGGTCTGCCCTCTTCCAGGCTCGTTTTAAGGTATCCACTAACCTTTTCTGATTGTCGCCTGCTGTAGAGATAAAATATAAGTCGATTCCCAGCAATGGTAATTGATTGGCTAAAAAGGAAGAATTAGTATCAATTATATTGCCCAGTAAAATTTCTGTGCCAACGGGTATTATTTCTGCCTTCATTTTTCAATTATAACCTGTCAGTTGGCGGTTACTTTAGCATTTGGGTGCTGAGATGCCGAGGTATTTCTCTACTATTGCCATAGCGCAATATTTGCCACACATGCTGCAAGTCACTCCGTTAGCAGGTATCTTACTATGGACTTGCCGCGAGAGTTCTGGGTCTAGAGATAGTTCGGCTTGGGTTTTCCAGTCAAGAGCCTTGCGCGCCCTGGACATTTGTTCATCCCATTCTTTGGCACCTTTTACACCCTTAACAATATCGGCAGCATGAGCAGCTATACGAGAGGCAATTACCCCTTCTTTAACATCCTCTATACTGGGGAGGGAAAGGTGCTCAGTGGGAGTAACATAGCACAAAAAATCTGCGCCAGCAGCAGCAGCAATTGCCCCTCCAATAGCAGCAGTTATATGGTCGTAGCCAGCGCCTACGTCAGTCACTAAAGGTCCAAGGACGTAGAAAGGCGCCCCACGGCAGAGGCTCTTTTCCAATTGAACATTAGTGGCGATTTGGTTCAGTGGCAAATGCCCGGGACCTTCTATCATGGCTTGAACGCCAGCTTCCTTTGAGTGCTCTACTAATTCACCAAGGATAATTAACTCTTGGATTTGAGCCCTGTCGGTAGCATCAGCTAAACATCCGGGACGTAAGCCATCGCCCAAACTTAAAGCGAAATCGTATTCGAGAGCCAAGTCCAGCAAGCGGTCATAATATTGATATAAGGGATTTTCCTTATCATTGTGGAGCATCCAACCGATGAGGAAAGCTCCTCCTCGAGACACTATGTCGGTCAGCCTACCCTGCTTTTTAAGTCTGGTCAGAGATGCCTGGGTCACTCCGCAATGGACGGTCATAAAATCAACACCGTCTTTAGCATGTTCTTCGATTACAGCGAAAATATCGTCCACACTCATGTTTACGATGGCTCCACGATTCTCAATAGCTTCAATACCCGCCTGATAAATAGGCACCGTTCCCAACGGCACGGTGCTAGCACGCATGATAGCCCTCCTGATAGCTGAAATATCACCCCCAGTGCTCAGGTCCATCACAGTGTCAGCACCAAAGTCGATGGCAGTCTGTAATTTTCTTAATTCCATGTTCAAATCACAAAAATCTGAGGATGTGCCCATGTTAGCATTGACCTTGGTCCTCAGCCCTTTGCCTATGCCGCAGGGGATTAGATTTGTGTGATTAATGTTGGCTGGAATTATGATTTCACCCTCAGCCAAGCCTCGGATGATAAAATCCGTCTCCACCCCTTCCTTTTCGGCTACGTGCTTTATCTGAGGTGAAACAGTACCATTTCGCGCTAACTCCAGTTGGGTCATCTTCCTAAAAACCTCGCATAAGTTGCAGCAAAACTAAAGTATAAAACAGAGCGATTGTCAATGCAAACGCAACCACGGTAATAACAAAGCAGGCAAAAGCGAGGAACCTACAGGCAAATTTTAAGACAAAGCCCTCAAGGTTTCCTTCTGGATTTTGAACAATTTAACTATCCCTTGCCGGGCTAAAGAAAGTAAGGCATCGGCAGTTTCTTTAGAGAAAGGTTTGCCCTCGGCAGTGCCCTGAATTTCCACAAACTCATTTTTATCGGTCATGACCACATTGAAATCAACTTCAGCTTGGTAATCCTCTTCGTAGCATAGGTCAAGTAGCATATTGCCATTCACAATGCCTACGCTGGTGGCTGCTATCATTTTGTTTAATGGCATAACTGGCAAAATGCCCTGTTTTCTTAAGTTATGGAAGGCGTGATAAAGAGCAACATATCCACAGGTGATAGCTGCTGTTCTGGTGCCACCGTCTGCTTGCAATACATCGCAATCTACTATAAATGTCCTTTCTCCCAGGATGGCTAGGTTAGTCGCTGCCCTTAAGCTGCGGCCGATAAGGCGTTGGATTTCCTGGCTTCTTCCTTCTGACCTATCGCGTGGTGTACGAGTAATTGTGGAACGAGGTAACATAGCATACTCCGCGGTAACCCAACCCTTGCCACCACCCTTGAGAAAGGGGGGCACTCTGCCATCCATGCTCACGGAGCACAGCACCCTTGTTTGCCCCAGTTCAATCAAAGCTGAACCCTCGGCGAAACTCTGGTATCCTAAAATTATGCGCACTGGGCGAAGCTCATTGTCAGTGCGGTTATCTATTCTTGGCATAGTAGAAAAAGTATAGCAAATTATTTAGCAATCTGCTTGTCCATTTTGAGTTGTTATTCACCGCCGTCCTCTTTTCTGATAGGTCTCAATAAATCTTTGGAGAGAGCGGTCGTAAGTCCTTTCCACATCGTCGGGGAAAAAGCAGGCTGGCAACTCGCCTGACCTCCAATGGTATCTTAGACATTCGCAGCAAATGCCTTTCCTGCTGCATGGTTCATAGGTACAGTTACATTTTTCTTTGTTTTGCTCCATGGTGCACTCTCTCATATTTGCTCTCCTTCGCTAATTGTTTAGCTAAA
>JBGPRV010000030.1:0-10901 GCA_041489785.1 Dehalococcoidia bacterium
CTCTCTGCCCTGTATTCCTGCCAGAAACTGAATACACCGTTGATCACGTTAACCAGCCAGATAGCAATAGCCAGTTCGGGCATCCGGCCTATAAGAGCAATTACGCCACCAACCCACAACAGGATGGCCATCATGTGCGTGAAGTTAGCCAAGAACTGAAAGATGAGAGGTTTTCCTCTGACCTCACGAATGACGTTGCTGCCGAACCGCTGCAGCCGTTCCACGGCTTCAGCCTGGGTGAGCCCTTGGGGTCGCGTGGCTAGGACCCCATAGACTTCTCGGATGGGCAATTTATAGATAGACTCAGTGGGACCCCCTTCCAGGGGTTTGTCTATTAACTTCATGGTAAGGTCCTGCTAGTTGAAATCGGGCATCAGTCTATCATACATTAGAAGGAATTGCATGAAGTACATTTCCTGTGGATGTGTTGACAGTTTGGAGTTCTGCCAATGATGTAGCTATCAATGTTACTGGGGCTGAGAGTCCTAATTCAGCAAGTGTTAGAATCGCGATTGCTGGGACAACTACACCTTTGTCTGTTTTGTTACCTCATTACACAAACTGACGAAATGTTAACTAAGGGATAGCTTACGGGAGAAGTTATTTAGGAACTAAGTTGGTGGGGAAGGGGGGACAATTCCCAAGCTTCTGTTTGAGAAGAAGGGACTTATCCCTGATTTGCAACGACTTCCAATCTCATATTGCACTTAACTGAGACATGTGCAATATTAAGAGGGTAAGTTAGAGATGGGGCGGTTATAAGTGTCAATAAGAGAAATCGGATGTTGTGGCGCATACTGTAAAACCTGTCGTGCATACGTTACAGAGAGTACATGCCGCGGATGTAAATTGGGATACGAAGGCGGAGAAAGAGACATAAACAAAGCCAAATGTGTAATTAAACTCTGTTGCTTTCGAGACAGACAACTTGAAACCTGTGCAGACTGTCCTGACTACCCTTCCTGCAAAACTATCCAGGGTCTCTATATGAAGCACGGCTATAAGTACGGCAAGTATAAGCAATCAATTGAATTTATCAGAAATAATGGATACCCAGAATTTCTAGACATAGCCAACAACTGGAAGGGTCCTTACGGCAAAGTTTGAACTAATCTCCTGCTGAAATGTGATGACGACTTCAAACTTGGTGGGGAAGGGGGGACTCGAACCCCCACGCCTTTTAAAGCACATGATCCTAAGTCATGCTCGTCTGCCAATTCCGACACTTCCCCGATAGGAAATCACCTAATACAATAACATTTTATGGGACTCGCCTCAAGCTATTGCCATTCTGGCATTGAGCACCGCAAGCCGATGCCGTCTGTTCAACAGGTAATAAAACCTATATGCGAAAAATGAATTTTGTGGTAGAATAAACAATAAACTCTTCCTCGGGGGTAGTTTGAGACTATGAGCGTACAAGCAGAAGAATTAAAAAGAATAGCTGAGAAAGTCCTACACATCTTGGGTGTTACGGATTATTCCGAGGTGCAACTCATATACGCACTAAAGACTGAGGGAAAGTGGAAAGTAAGTTTTGAGTATGGACATTCTGGTGGCTTTGCTAGAGCTGCCATTAGAAAGATAGGGTCTTTTGCGGTTGATGAGGAAACTGGAGAAATTGAAGGGATGTGGTTGGATAGGTCATGGAAGTAAATAGAAATATTATGCTCTAAATGACTGCTAAAATCACCCTGTCAGCTTCCAAATAAGGTTCTAACCCCTTTCAAACTCTTGAATAAACCCCGGCAAATTCCCAGGACACCATACTAATTAGGCTCACTACAAATTAAGCCCGTTATTGTCACCTACAGGATGTAGGTGGTTCCCTCCAGCCTGTTCCCTGGCAATTTTTGCACTGCACCCAACGTGGGGCGAATTCCCCTATGTTCTTTTTTCCACTACCATGACAAATTGGGCAAGTTCCATAGCTGCTGGGGACACGGACTTTGCCAAACCCTGTGCATACAGGGCATGGCTGATAACTTGGCGCAGATTCGCCAGCATTTACTCGTCCACTACCATCGCAGTATCCACAACGCCTGTTGACCAGATCAAGCATCTTAAACCTCCTGCATTGTCGTATTATGATTTTGGCTCATCTTGCTTCCTATTTATCGGGCTCCTCTCTCCCAATTATACCACTTGCTAAGTCAGTGAAGTCTGAGAGGCGATATCGGCCTGGCAAGGCTCAAAGCATTTTGCAAGCTGACCAGTATCGAGCCTACAGAGAGAAGAGAGAGTTCATCTAGGGTTCATGGAGACTTCACGGAGGGTTCATTGCGGCAATGGTAGCATATAACCGCACCATAGCGAGGTTTCCTCTGCTATTGTGTTCAATCCTCAACCTCCTTTACCGTGGGGGTCCCGGTTAGCTCAGCCGAGACCCCCAGCCTTACGGTAAAACACGCTGCGAGAGGCAGAAATTGGGGGCAGCAATTTTCAGCTATGAAAGAAATGTCAAAACAGGCATTTTGGGGCTAAAACAGAGGCGAAAACGCCTATGAAATTCCACTGACACCATAAGAATTAGGCCTACTACAAAGTAGGTATTGGGATTACATATTTAACAGACCATATTTAGCCTACAGATTACTCTTTTCAGTATAGTATCTGATTGAGCTGGTTAGCCCGCAATCTTTATTATGGCATTCATACCCAGTAGAGTTAGAAAAAAATAGTGATGGGTGACCACAATACGGGCAAACAGACCGTTTATAGCGTGTTGTTTCCTTTACAAGTGGAGCCTCTTCTAGCTTTGCTAATATAAGGCGTAATTGCTCTTGTGCTTCTCTTTTTTGTTCCGCTTTTCTTAGCGGTTCTATCATCTTTTTAAACTGCTCTTTCTCCTCATCTTCACGGCATTGAGGGCACCTGGAGTCGTAGTAGATTATATTATGTTTGGAGCAATATCTTTCCCTAAAATTTGACATCTAGATTAGGCCTCTAATACTATCTAAATTGCATTTTGACTTTTGCTCTGTCATTTTGCATTTTGATTTTTGACCTTTAATTCACGAACGGATTTTCCCATCAAGCCACTTATAAATCAGGTATTACGTCCCCAGGATTGATTCCCTCTTACCAGGTATCCACGAAATCATGACCTGTTCTCTCGGTGCGTTCAGCAGGAACGGCTTTCAAGCCCTCCATAATCCACCTGCGTGTATCCGCCGGGTCAATAACCGCGTCGATTTCGAGGTAAGAGGCCATGTTGATGGCTTTCCCTCTCTCATATAACAGAGCAAGCAGTTTCTCGTAGAGCGCTTCACGTTCCTGCGGGTCTTTCACGGCCTCAAGTTCTTTCTTGAAACCGACCCTGACGAAGCCCTCCAGTCCCATCCCGCCAAATTCTCCGGTTGGCCAGGCAACCGCAAAGAAAGGCTCGTGGAAGCCCCCTTTTGCCATAGCCTGCGCTCCCAGTCCATATCCCCGGCGCAAAAAAACTGTAAAGAAAGGTACCGCTAAATGCGAGCCGACCACAAACATACGACAAATATGGCGAACCTGAGCGCGGCGTTCAATCTCCGGCCCCACCATGAATCCCGGAGTATCTACTAAAGACACCATCGGCAGACCATGCGCATTGCAAAGCTGCATGAGGCGCGCTGCCTTGTCGGCGCCTTCCGCTTCAATGGCCCCGGCCTGGTGTTGGCAGTTATTGGCTATAACGCCAAAAGGTTTGCCCTCGATGCGTATAAGACCCGTAATCATCCCCGGGCCAAATTTGGGTCTTAGTTCAAGAAATGAGTCCGTATCGGCTATCGTTTTTATGATAGCCCGCACGTCATAAACGTATCTTCGCTGCTCCAGAATCATGCTGCGCAGAGGGCGCTGGTCGGCGACTTCCCATTGGGAAATCGCTCCCTGGAAATAGGAAAGATATTTCTTGGCGACTGTGACCGCTTCTGCGTCGTCAGCCACGGCAATGTCCACAACGCCATTGTTCGTTTGCACATTCATAGGCCCGATATCCTCTGGCTTGAAAGCACCTAGTCCCCCGCCTTCAATCATAACCGGGCCGGCCATCCCGATGTTGGCATTTTGGGCGGCAATAATCACATCACAACATCCCAGCAAGACAGCGTTGCCGGCAAAACATCGGCCCGATACGATGCCTACGAGCGGAACTTTTCCGCTCAATTTTGCAAACATGGCAAAGGTCGCCACGTCTAGACCCGCCACCACCACGCCATCTGCATCAACGTCACCCGGCCTCCCGCCGCCGCCTTCGGCAAAAAGGACCACAGGCAGACGCTGCTCGTGAGCCAATCTCAGCATACGGTCCTTCTTCTTGTGACCGAAAAACCCCTGGGTACCGGCCAGAACCGTATAATCGTAGGCTATTATCATGCAGCGGGCCTTGTCTTCCCCAAACAACGAGCCGTTGACCTGTCCGATGCCTGCAACCACCGCATCGGCCGGGGTCTTGCTCGTGAGGTCCTCCATGGTCCGACGTTGGCGCTGGGCGGCGACCGCCAGGGCGCCGTATTCCATAAAGTGCCCGTCGCAGAGGTCTTTTATGTTTTCACGAACCGTGCGCTGGTTTGTCTTTCGCCGTCGCGCCACTGCCTCGGGGCGTTGCTTGTCAAGGCCCCGAGAGTGCCTCTCTATCACCTCCTGGAGATCAGCGCGCATCGGCTCCTGGTCAACTTGTCTATCCTTCAATTTAGATTTCTTTCCTGCCTCCACTTCGTCTTTGCTCTTCGATTTTTTCATATGTGGCACCCTCCTCCATGTCGTAACTACAGTTGTTTGCAAAAAGAATTATAACAAGGGCAGAGAAATTGTTCTGCCCGTCCCGCAGCAAAGCTATTCTTTCGAGAAAGCCGGTAAGGAGCCTCCTGGATGACATCCGGCATATCATCCATATGTCTTCTGAGCGGTGCCGAGATGTCCTGAATCCGCCAGGGGCATCACACCAATTAGGCCGACTACGAATCAGGTATTAGGTCCCCAGAATACCTTGATCTATTTCGTCGCGACCGCAATCCAGTTGAATCCGATTTTCCGGGCAAGAATCTCCTTTGCCGGCAGGTTCAACGGATCTTTGGAAGCATCTTTCCCCATAGCTATGGCAGGCAACTTGTCAATGCTCCTGAGCAAGTCGTCCTCTGCCGTTTCGCGACCGGGGAAATTGGCATCGTCGTATATCCTGATATCCCGGAAACCCGCGCGATCTAGTATCCGCCTGAGATCATTTTCTGTCCTGAAGTTCAGTCCCCACCCCTTCGACAGGGAGTCGGTTGATCCGATGTGCTGAATGAGAAAGCTGGCGAGGGGGTCGGAAGACCTCATGTTCTGATTCGAGGAAGAAACAACTATGGCTCCCCCAGGTTCAAGAACCCGATGCGCCTTGCGAAGAACCAGTGTTGCGATTCTGTCTGGAAGACCACAGATGATACCGATGAGAATAACCAAGTGGCACTTCCCGAGGTTCTGCGTCAGACTGGCACATCGGTACTGCAGCAGGCCTTTTCTGATTCTTGTGGTACGCTCCAAATGCGTAGCGATTTGCTCTCCGAAGGTGAGTGCTTTGGTGTTTGTGTCGCAGTTGACGACCTTATTAATAGAGCCATCCAAGTGGCAAACGGCATTTACGACATCCAGTCCGGCGCCGGAACCCAGGTTGTGAATGGAGATGGGTTTCCCGATCTCCGCCTGCAGTCGTCTGATCTCTGTGGGGATAATGAAGTGGGAGAGAGCAATGTGCCTCCGACGAAGTGAATCCGTCATGTCGAAACCGAGTATGAATTTGTCTGCATCAACATTGTGTGAAGGTGGAGGGTCGAATAGGTCGAGGCAGTGAGTGTAGACAAGGAAAGGGAATGCGAATCCTCCATGTTCTTTCTGAATCTCATTCAGGATCAGGCTCTGGTTGACAAGCCTACGTTGAGACTCAGCCAACAGCGTTGGCTCGGAGGATGAAAGCGAGCGGAGGTCTACTCTGCTTATCCGCTGGAACTCTTGAAACGAAGGCAGAGCAAGATATCGATCTGGTTCGTTGTCGAACCATGATGTATCCGGAAAAAGAAAGTCTTTATCCGACAGTTCTGAACCTTTCATTTCCTCTGACCCGATGTGGGATTATGTCACATAAACACAATGATTTCAAGTCCTCCTCAGTCGTCTCCAGGCAGTAATCGAGTCCCACCCTGCGTTCTTCCACTAACGAGTTTTTCCTTCTTTCAGGCTTAAGAAGTCTCAGTTGTATTCCTCAATTAGCCCAGTACCAGCAAAGCTGAAGTGGAATTCCCGGGACACCGTACCGATTAGGCCTACTACAAATCAAGTATTATGTCCCCAGAATACCACTCAGGGATTTGTTTTCAGCCCTATACTTAATTTGAGCTTTAAGAAGAGTGGTAAGCGGAGAGCAAGTCAACAGCATAGCTATACCTCTCGTATAGATTATAGCTCTTGAGTCTGTGCCCATGCCTACATACTACTGCTGGCTTTATTCTGATAAACAAGCTGTAGTTTCAGTATCAGCATATCTCTGGAGCAGGCGCCTTTAATTGTTTCTCCCTTCCACTTCTAATAGCTTTGCGCCGGGTACGAATCTCCTGAACAAAGGCACTGAGAGACTCAATATCTTGCCTAAGTTCTTCTGGTGGGGGCATTGGCTTGTTGGCTGCCGCTGCTGCATCATGCATCACCTCTGAGCACTTTGCCATAGCGTAGTCGATCTTCACATAGTCATCGTCAGTCACTGAAACCTCAATGAGACTTTTGGTATTGACCTCCGGGTCAAAACGTTCGACTACTTTGTTGAAGAGCACCTCCTCAACTGCTCTCTCCCAGCACTGTCTAAGGAGGTCATAACAGTCCCGTGAGAGGTCTCGATATCTATCTATCTGTCTAGCCTTGTATTCCTTCTCCACTTCCTTGCACCGGAGATAGAGATGCTGTACCCGCTCCTGTACCTTCATAGCTTCCCAGGGGACAGCGTATGGTGGATTACAGACGCCATAGCCTTCCGAACCTAATTGCATTGCAGCTTTATGAATAGGGACTCCCTGTTCATCACATTCCTTCTGAATACAGCATAAGAATGCGATGTCGTGAGTGAATATGATGATCTGGCGATCATTTCCTTCTCTAACTAGACGTTCAGCAACCTTGTGCCGCCAAATGTGATCGAGAGACGATACCGGGTCGTCAAAAACAAGACCAGAGAAATGAGATGCCCTTCTAACTTCGGCAAGGAGGGATGCGATCGCCACGGCACGTTGCTCGCCTTCGCTTAGCACATCTGATACGTTCAAATTTCCGTAGGCAGTACTCTGCAACTTAAGGCAGTGAAGTGTAGTCCCAGCGCGGACTTTTTGCACCAAATCCAATCTGATACGGCCAGCCCCAAGAGAACGGAGTTCACTATCCAAATTATTCTTCAGAACCTGAGTAACAGCCTGATTCATGATTTTTCTTTTCTGGAGAGAAATCTCCAGTGTGTTGGTACCCTCAATACATTCTTGTATTTGATGTCGGTAGATTTGCCTGCTTATGTGATTAAGGACAAGAGATTTGCGGGCAGAAAGCACTTTTCGGGCATTTAACTCTTCGAATCCGTCCCTCAGTTCCTGTTGTTCCTTAGGTTGTGCAGTAGCGTCCCATCCCTTAGCACTGATCTCCGTAGCCTCAATTAATGCATTTAGGTGTAGCACAGGCGTGGGACTCAACGGAGTGATTTCACCCCATTCGTGCTTTTCATAGCTCTGGCGAATGCTGGCAGCCAACGCGTTTACAGACTTCAGGTACTGCAGTAATACCCCCTTGCAGTCTGAATCTACTTCACCAATTTCTTCAACTATCGTGGGGTCAGCCAATTCCGGCTGAAGTTGCAGACCACAGAAATTATCCCATCCCAGCTTCAGAGCCTTCTCTGCTATTTCTGCCTCGCGCGCAGTATCTTGCTTGATGAATTCTTCGAAGCTTTGCATCCGTCGCTTGGCTTCTTCTCCAAGAGGTTGCTGGCAGAGTACACAGCGGCTTTCCTCAGCTGTATAGGGAAATGAATGGTCGGGATATGCGAGTAATTCCGAGTAACGCCTTGCGGCCTCGAACATTTCCCTCCAAGGCCCGGAGCCAACTCCTTTTAGTGGTTGATTCTTGAAAGCCTTCTCTGAAGCTAACCGAGCTGCTTCTGTCGCTTCACGAAATTTGGTTTGGAGTAATTTCAAATTGTTGCACTTTTCAGCAGATAGGCCATTATCCAAGGCAGTTATCTCATTTCTAAGCTTTTCTATGCGGCTCTTGAAACGCCGACACTGAGCAGCCCTAACCTCCGGCCTATTGGCGTCGATCTGAACCATTAACACCCGAAGCTTCTCCAGTCGCTCCAGTTCGTCGTGTGTGAGTTTCGCCAAATTCTCTACTTCCGCAACATCTGTCTCATACGTGAGTGATCGGATTAACCGTCCGACGCTGGTCCTGGGTTCAAGGTCTGTCAAGTCTTTGGGAAGTTCAACAAGCGGAGACAGCAACTCCTTCTCTAATCGCGCCTTTAGGTTTGTGCATAAGTGACCAAGCTTGTCAAACACATCTAGCCCATACGGTATGTAAACCACGTCCTTGTCTTCATCCACATAGAAACGAGCAGCCTCGGTATCGAACACGGCGATGCTCGCAAGGCTGTCCGGTGCAGGTTGCTTATCTACCCACCTCTCTGTACGATCCTGTCCATCAATAGAAATATCGAAAACTGCTTCAGCCACGGCATCTGGGTTATAAGGGGCAAAAACGTTTGGCAGAACATCCTTGTCTTGTCCCCGTGCACGGCAGGCTTTCTTCAGTACTCGCGAGTATCCTGATTTCCCACTGGCATTACAACCGTAGACTACAGTTACACCCTTGAGTGCGAATTTCAAAGTCTGGTCTGGTGCAAGAGCATTTACGTTTTTCATTCCGTGCATTGATTTAAGAATCACAATGCTTCTGG
This sequence comes from Dehalococcoidia bacterium, assembly GCA_041489785.1. GTDB lineage: Bacteria > Chloroflexota > Dehalococcoidia > GIF9 > AB-539-J10 > RBG-13-51-36. The sequence continues at coordinate 8,942 of JBGPRV010000030.1, forward strand.
AATCCGACGGCGAGGGCAGGTCAGATGCCTGCAAGATTATGGGAGATGGCGCGGCATCATCGGGATCTTCAATCCCTTTGGTTTTTTTGAGCATAGCGAGGAGTTCTGTCTGGTCACTCTCGGTAAGGTCACCTTTGACAAAGATTCTACGAACGGCATCACTTTGCCAATCCGGTAATCTCTTAGCCCATTTCAGGATTTGATTTTGAATGCTCATAGCAATAACCTCCAAAGAACAACTTTACAACTCAGTTTTTTTCGCTTTGCCCAGCGTGGCTCGTTATAGTTTCTTGCGAATCTCATCAAATCATATATATATGTAAGCCACATATTGTGAACCTGTCTTGCTTTTATACGATTTTCACGTCGCATTCTTATACCGTAACTCAATGGTCTTCCAAAACCTCTGCCGCTTCATGCACATTCACGTAATTGTCGAGTGCAGGCATGAATATCTCCCACTAAAGAATATATCGTTATTTCAATAGTAGCACTCGAAAGGGGAGAACTCAATAAACTTTAGTGCTAGCTCTAATGAAGCGCTGCTACACAATTTTGGTACCTATTGTAAAGCAGCCGAACTCCAAGGAGACCATATCAATTAGGCCTACTACAAATCAGGTATTATGTCCCCAGAATACTCAAGCGGAAATAAATTTAAGAAGATGGCATAATTATATTGAGCTAAATCAGGATGAAAGCATTAGTGCAGCGGGTTTCCCGAGCCTCAGTGAGCGTGAATAATAATATAGTAGGCAAGATTGACCGGGGGCTGGTGGTTTTTCTGGGCGTTGCTCAAGGTGATTCGAAGGAAGACGCCAGTTACCTGGCAAACAAAGTGGTTAACCTGCGTATTTTCGCTGACGAATCAAGCAAGTTTTCTCTCTCCGCATTGGATACAAGGGGAGACATTTTAGTAGTAAGCCAATTTACCCTTCTGGCTGATTCGCGCAAAGGGAGACGACCCGACTTCACCGCAGCCGCCCCGCCGGACCTGGCTAAGGAATTATATGAGTTTTTTGTGGAGCAAGTTCGCTCCACAGGGCTCAAGGTAGAAACCGGGCTTTTTCAGGAGCATATGCTGGTGGAAATCCATAATGATGGGCCAGTCACTATATTGCTGGAGAGCAAGAGCAGCCAAAAGTCAAAATGAAAAATGCAAAAAGCAAAATGACAGAGCAAAAATCAAAATTCTAAATGCGAGCGACCATGCCTGCGGCCATGACACACGCTCTATTATTTGGAATCAATATCATAACACTGCAGTGCGTGTGATTGCAGCTGCAACTTGTTGCAATAATTTTTCTGTCCTGCTATAATACCCCCGCCAATGAGCTGCCACGAAATTCTTCGCGAAAACGGGCACCGCTTAACTCCCCAGCGCATGCTGGTCATTGAGGCACTTCATAATGCCGACAAGCACATCAGCGCTGAAGAGCTCTACGAGCAGTTACACAGCCGTTATCCCTATGCCAATATATCCACTGTCTATCGCACTCTCGAGTTGCTGAAGAAACTGAATTTAGTTACAGAAACTAACCTTGGCGAAGGATATGTCCGCTATCATGTTGCTGAGAAAGGGCACCACCACCACCTCGTTTGCCATAGCTGCGGCAAGACAATAGACCTGGAGGAGTTTGCGCTGCGTCCGCTAAAAGATACCTTGCTTCAGAAATATGGCTTTGATGCTGATTTAAGACACCTGGCCATTTCAGGAGAGTGCCGTGCGTGCCGCAGAAAAAAGGGGAAAAAAGCCTGACCAAACATTGTAAAGGACATTGCTATGGATGAAGTTCAAAAGAAACTACACATTCTCCTCGATTATTGGATTGCACATAACAGCGAACATATGAAAGAGTTCCGCGACTGGGCTGACAAAGTTGCCTCATCATCCACTGAGGTAGCACAGCAGCTACAAGCAGCAGCCACCAAGATGGCTGCGGTCAGCGCCGAACTAACA
>JBGPRV010000031.1:0-10871 GCA_041489785.1 Dehalococcoidia bacterium
AGAAAGTTTCAAGGAAAGTGTTTCGGAGATATTTTCCACTGATATTTATACTGTGGATTCTTTTTGTGTTATATCCCAATCCTCTAAACTTAATCATTAGTATCCAAAGGGTTCTTAACTTTGATGCTGACCCTGGCGCTGTTGAATCTATGCTGAGTGACCTTCCTTCTGACCCTGTAGCTATAGAGAAAGCGGTCCTGGCTAGAATACCCTATCGCTACGATTGGGAGGTTTATAGCATGCCCTGGTATTGTCCCACCGTTGAACAAGTACTGGAGCGAGGAGCGGGGGATTGCAAAGCCCGAGCTCTGGTCTTAGCTTCTGTGTTGGAAGCGAAAAATATTACATATCAAGTTCATTCATCTCCCATACATATCTGGGTGGATTATGAGGGTAAACAAGAGACCTCGATTGAGAATGCTCAAGTCGAGTTTTACCAATACGACCCCGAAACAGGTGAGAGGCGATTCCAGATTCCTGACATTGGTCTAGGCAAGTTAATGGACTATGGGCAGCAACAATTTTGGACTCCCATGCCCGACGGCAGAAAGGCTCTTCTGATTTTGGGCTTACTAGCTTTGGTAGCAGCCAGAGTGATTTTGCGCAAAAAGAGAACTGCCCAGTAAGCAGGGAGTTAAGATGCCCCCGTGGGGATAAAATACAGAGAACAGCAGAAGCTCAGTTGGTTGCACAATCACTCAGATTGTTTAACGAATTGCATTTTAGCGGTGAGGATAGCGGGCCCAGTCGCGGGTATCGTCTTCATCGGCGGGTGGTTCCGTAAAATAGCTCAGGGGTTTTCCCAAGGCGCTGGCGATTCGTTCCAGATTGGCGAGATAAAGTCGTCTCTTGCCCAGCTCATAGTTGGATAAGGCTGCCTGCGTGCAGCCTAACCTAGCTGCCAGTTCCTGCTGGGTGATGCCAAGTTCCTCTCTGGCCTGCTGAATCCTCATGCCGATGCTGGGAGAGACCACGCCCGGATTTTATCACATTTTGTAATATCCAGTAAAGAAAATTTTGTGGTGTATAACACTTTGTTATAAATCCTATTGACAAGCCTACTGTGCCTTGTTATGCTGTTAATAACAAAACGTTATTAAAGGAGGAAACGAAATGAAAGTCAGCGAAGATGTCTGGAAATTCTATCAGCAGCACCTGGGTTACAGTGATAAGGAAATGAAGAAGTTCAGAGAAAATCCCAGAAATGAGGACATTATTTCCAAGGCGCCAGCGTTGCTAAACAAGACGATTGTGTTAGAAGTTGTCGACTCACACGGCTGTAATAGTCAGCATAAGGTTGGTGATAAGTTCTATTTTGATGGCGCCGGCAATATTTTGACCAAGCTCTGTCCCAAAAGAATCTGTTTTGGTGCCTTGCATTCCATGCCGACATTAATTTATGCGGCACAAGAGCTATTCTATGCCGGTGTGGACCCTAATGAGATGCGGTTTAAACGGATAGGTTGTGTTGATGTCGGCGTCAATTGCGGCGGCTGGGGGCATATCGTCATAGAATTGCGGGTGGAGGAACGCAAGAGAGAGTAAGTTGTAAATGTTTGGCTAGTGCAGAAAGGGGAAGCGCCGGACATGAAGACACTTAAGAAAAATGAGTTGAAGGAAATCTTAATTAAGAACTGGATGACCCATGACGCCATGTGGTTCTATCACTGCTTGCAGGAATGTGGCATTGAGAAGACAAACAAAATCAATAAAGCTGCCATCAGGTCTATGGCAGCGATAGAAATAAAGCGGATTCAAAAAGTCGTGGGTATAGATAAGGTGAAAACATTTGAGGACCTGAAGATGATTGTAAACGCAGCATTTAACGTACTTACAGGCGATTTTATGGATTTCACCTACAGTTTTCCTTCAGGAAATGCTCTACATGGCGAGTGGAAAAATTGCTTCGCCTACAACGGGGTGAAGCAGCTTGGTGTCCTTGACAGATACCAATGCGGCATCATGGAGCGAATTTGTGGGTGGTTCGATGGGCTCAGAATAAAATACAGCGTTTCTCCCCCCATGGCAGGTTACATGATGCACACCGATGGGAAATGCTTCAGAGATTTCACGTTTAATTTCGATAAATAAATGACTTGGGGTCAATTATTTGGGAAAGTGGCTGGAATACGAGTTCAACGAAAATTAAGCTGGCACCAAGGCAGAAAGAAAAGCTGTTGCGCAATATATGGTTGTTGCACGACGGTAGATGGTTTCTAAAATCAGTGGAGCAATTTGGCTTCGATACTGCCACTAAATTGAATCTCGCCGTAGTTAAGTCCATAGCCAGAACGGAAATAAAACAACTGCTAGCCGAGACCGACTTTGGTGAGGTCAGGAATATAAAGGATCTACAAGCATTGATGGAGATTGCCTCTCTTCTCTATTTTCCCGAAGAACACAAGTATGAGTTTAAGGTAGTGGACAATAACACGTTTGTGGGGCATGTGCTGGAATGCTATGTCCATAAGATGGTGAGTAAGGCGGGAACCACAAACATTCACCAATGTGCAGCAAAGCTGAGGTTCGATTCCTGGCGCCAGGCTATGGGACTTGATGGAGAGGTTATTAATGAGAAGAACACCAATAACTGCAACGGGACTTGCGAAATTATTTTCAAAATCAAGTGGTGATGTAAGGTTAGAGGCTTAAGAATGTCCGGATGTGGCCAGAAGTGCTTCAATGACGTGCTGAGCTTGGTGACAGGTGGATGATGGGTGGACATTGTTAAGCCTCCAAAAGAGGGAGGACTTAAGATGCCCCTGAGGGGATAAAATAAAGAGAATAGCAGAAGCCCAGTTGGTTGCACATTCACTCAAAACGTGACATGGTGGGCGGTAATGGACAATAAACATAACTCGGACGTTTGAGTTGGCTTTCCACCTTAGTTAATAATTTATAACCGTTAGACTAATAAATGTCACATGAGCGTGCGAACGAAGGAACTTTCAAGCTCCTGCATCCAATTTAATTGGGGCGTTCGTAAAATTCGTAATGAAAAACAATAGAACTGCTGTTGCGGACGCTGCCAGTCGGAGCCATAGATAACAAACAACAGATCAGGGGGAAGTGAATCCCTCATTTGAGCCACATCATTGCGAAGCCAACTAACTGCATCTTTGGTCTCAATGTCTTTTTCATCATCGTTCCAGACAGCGATGATTGATTCCCTATTACCTACTTGACTAAATTTATCCTTTATTCGGCATTTGATTTTCTTGATATCTCGCTCTGGATCCCCGCATGGTTCCAGTAGAAATGTATCATCCAAGAACTCTTTATCAGAAAGGGAGATTTTCGGTGGATCTAGGTCAACTTGCCGAAAGCGTTTTACCTCAACAACTGCGCTATGGCCGTCTCTTGATATTTCCAAATCGGGCCCTTTTTTGCCTAAAGGTTCTATCTGAACTTTGAATCCAAGCCCGATAAAGACCAAAGCGTACCTAATTTCGGCGAGGTAGTCACATAGTTGGTCTCTGTTCGGTGCCGCAGCAATTCGTTTGAATGTTGAACTTACGCCTGGCAGTTGCTGTACTCGCTCAAGACGGCTTTCCCAAAGCTGCGCTTCATTCCTTTCCAGTAAAAGAAATAAATTATGCTTTGCTTTTTTCAGTAGCCTGCCGACTTCACTCAATTTAGGAATGTATCTTCCCTTCTAATTTCTCTAGACGATCAAGTAAATTCACGCTACTAGTTGACGAATTAGGTATCTTCCAGAAACCAGAATCGAACCACTTCATACAAACTTCGTATGCTCGCTTATAGTTTTGTTGCTTAGAGTATAGAATAACCAATCGCTCATAACAGTACGGCAAAATAGAATTATAGGCAATTGCAGTTTCTAGTATTCGAATTTCCTCTTGTGTCGCTCTAAGTTTTTTGTTTTCCATTGCCTCGTTGTAGAGACTATCGAAGGGGTCTCCACTTTTATAGTATTCTGGGTAAAGCTCTCTAATTATTTCTACTGCTTCAGTATAATTTTGGATGCAAAGATTAAGATATTCGCGCTTGCGGTCTTGCTCTATGAGTTCAATCATTTTTGTTCTGAGTGTGCTCATTTATGTAGAGGCATCCCCCTTTGTCATGTAATCAATCTATTATACCTGAACAGTTTAGATATGACACAGTAACACAAATCGAGAGCAGAGTTCTGTGTATTGTACCGTCAGTGGGTGGTACTGGACTTGAGCAAGCGCGATACTCACAGTCTCTTTGCAGCAATCTGGACAATTTGATAGCTTTTCGGCGTCAGATAACAATATATCTAATTGTTGCCTTCCTGGCATTTTAATGGTTATCTCCTATCCGGCCGAGTGAATGTCACAGTTAGTACTTTTTAGGCTAATGCGCTAAATCCTGACTTGCCCGCTTTCAAGGGTAACTCCAGGTCAAGCAAACTGGCCTAACGAATTAAGAATATGCTGATTGCCATGACAAGCATACCTGCCAAAACACCCAGAATCACGAAGTGCTGCTTGCCATATAGATGTGCAGTTGGTAAGATTTCATCCAAACTTATATAAACCATGATGCCGGCGGAAAACGCTAGGAGGGTGTACACCAAGGTTGGTGTCAGAAAAGGAAAGAGAATGGCATAGCCGATGATTGCACCTACTGGTTCGGTTAGTCCGGATAAGAATGAGTAAACGAAAGCCCTCCGACGATTGCCGGTAGCTTCTGAAATAGGCACTGACACACTGATTCCCTCAGGGATATTGTGGAGAGCAATAGCGATAGCTACTAGGAGGCCGAAAGTCCGGTCCCCTGTGACCGCGCCACTAAAGACAGCGAGTCCCTCGGGGAAATTATGTATGGCGATGCCTAAAGCAATCAGCATGCCAGCCCGCCTAAGGTTCGACCGTTGTTCAACGGTAAGTGAGGCGGTTGGTTGTACATCGCTTCCTTGTCCCGTTTTGTTTCGTCCACCAGATGAAGAGCGTGAGTTCCCAACATGTTCATGCTTGTACTCATGGGGAACCAAAATATCGACTATCGCAATGAAGGCGATGCCGACGAAGAATCCCAAATTGGCGGTGACAAAGCCAACATTATCAATAGCGGCGTGAAGCAATTCAGCAAATGAGATGTACACCATCACGCCAGCAGAAAACCCCAGAATTAGCGATAATTGCCAGTCTTTGGGCTTACGTATAAAATAGGCAATTACACTCCCTATCCCAGTAGATAGCCCTGCCAATAAGGCCAACAAAAGCGCAAAGGACACATTACCTGTCATTGGTTCACTTCGCTCTCATTGTACCAAACCAGACACCACTGTAAATTCAGTTTGATTTTAGCTGGGAATCTCTATCAAATACAAGTCCGGCCTGCACATTTTAGCGTATTGTGCAATTCCATACTCTGAAAGCTGAAGAAACACTTGAAAACCATCCATGTTTATACTCACTTAAGAGGCTGCTATACTTAGCAGTGTATGTGCATTGCATTGAAAGAAACGGCGTGACTGAACGTAAAGCGCGGTTTTCCAAACCTTTAGCCTTCTTTTGGCTATTGCGTCTTAATCGCACCGTGATGGTAGCTATGATTACTGGTGCGGCAGCCTTCACTGCCAATGCCGGGGCGACAAAGGCACTATGGATGACCCTGGCAGGTTGGTGTTTGGCTGTGGGCGGCTTCTCTTTAGACTTCTATGCTGATCGTGACTTGGATGCCGAGGGACCTCGAGCAGAGATGCGCCACAATCCTCTGACGGATGGCTCCCTATCTCCATTGATAGGGCTGGCCTTCTCAATGACTTTCATTGCCATTAGCTTCGCTACGACACTTTTGGTTGCTCCCTGGGCTCTGCTGCCATGGGGTATCATTCTAGTCATCATCGTAGGCTTGGCACTACATTTTTTTGAGCGTCCTCTAACTCGTGCACTTACTCTTGGCTTGCTGCAAGGCCTCTATGTGCTTATGGGGAGCGTGAGCGGTCACCTGAGCCCAGGATTAGGGCTTTTGGCTGGTATGTTCTTTTTCGCCATGTTTGGCGGGCGAGGGATGATTGACATCCGCGATTTCCCGCAAGATACAGTTACTCGAGTGCAGACTCTGCCGAAGCGCTATGGAGTGAGGCGTACTGCACAGTTCACAGCTTTCTGCTTACTCATAGCATATATCCTAAGCCTGGCTGTGTACTTTACTGGTGAATTTAGCTCAATCTATCTATATCTTGATTTGGCTTTTATCGCCGTTGGTGTGGTGTGTGCTTGGCTCTTCGCTACTCGCCCTAGCCCCAGGCTGGCCTACGTTCTAACCCTTGTGTGCATGATGGGCATGGGGTTCCTCATTTGCCTAGCGATGATCCTAGGTAGCATGTAGAGGTCAATATATCCTGGTTTTTCTGAGCAGAAAGAGTTCGTATGAAAAACAGGCTTTTACAGCCTGAATCTAGTGAACACAGCATCCGTTGGGCTCAGTCACTGGTTCTAGTATTTAGTGTAAGCACTCACCAGAAGTCCCTAATGTGCAGCTCGGGTAACAATTGCTTGAAGTGTTTCAAATGTTCCACACAGCGGTGACCCAAACCTTGCTTCTGTTAAACTTGCAAAGTATGAGCTGGTATTAATTGTCTTTATGATGTTTTTGCGCTACATTTAAATAAGCACCGTCAGTTGATAATGTTTAGGGAAATGCCTGTTGGTATTTACTATTGAAATTATTGATGATTGGATTTCGCCTTGGAATGTGAGCCACCTATGACTGGGGAAAAATTCCACGCGCTGTTTAATGCACGTTCCATAGCTTTTCTGGGCGCTTCCAAAGACCCCAGAAAGTGGGGGTTCACCATGCTAAATAACGTGATAAATGGTGGATTTAAGGGGAGGATCTATCCGGTAAACCCTAATGAAGACGAGATACTGGGACTTAAGGTATACAAAAGCATTGTCGATATTCCGGAAATACCTGATCTGGCGGTCATTGCAGTGCCGCCTATGAACGTGCTTCAGGTAGTTAAGGAATGTGTCAAAAGAGGGGTAAGGGCGGGAATAGTCATAACTGCTGGATTTGCCGAGCTTGGGGAGAGTGGAACACGGCTTGAACAGGAGCTGATCGAGGTAGCCCGTAATGGGGGAATGGTCTTGGTGGGGCCAAACTGCAATGGAATAATGAACCCTTGGGAGAAGCTCTATATTCAATTCCCACCTTTCTTCGTTCCACCTGGCCCCATAGCCGTTATCGCCCAAAGCGGTAATGTGGTTGATTCCTTAGCACGTCAAATCATGTTGCGAGGCTTCGGCTGCAGCATATGTATAAGCAGCGGTAATGAGGCCGACCTACACAGCGAAGACTATCTGGAGTACCTGGCGGAAGATCCCCACACTAAAGTCATTTTGAGCTACATCGAAGGTTTTAAGGATGGCAAACGATTTTTCCGGGTAGCCAGGGAGGTTAGCCAAAAGAAGCCCATTGTCATGGTCAAGGCAGGAAGAACGTCAGCCGGGGCCAAGGCTGCCCTATCACACACCGCGTCTATCGCTGGGGCGGATGCCGTCTTCGAAGCTGTATGCAAACAGTCCGGGATGGTAAGGGTAAAGAGTTTGGATGATTTGTTGAACGTTGGCATAGCCTTTCTTCGACAACCTCTACCCAAGGGCATGAGAGTAGGCATAGTGACCGCTGGTGGAGGCGCAGGGGTCCTCGCCGCCGATGCATGCGCCGAACTGGGCCTTGAGGTGGTCTCCTTACCTAAGGAGACCATTAAGGAGCTGGATAGTTTCATGCCTGCGTGGTGGAATCGAAATAATCCGGTTGACTTGGTGGCTGGCGGTTCGACAGATACAAGTTTTAAAGCCGTTGAAACGGTGTTGCGCTGTTCATCAGTGGATGGGGTTATTATGATGAGTATAATGCCTGCTTTGCGTTTGGAAAGGCTCTCTGCATTCGCTGATGAAGCTGATAGACAGCGTTGGGCAAATAACTTGGTCCGAGCGGTAGTCAGTGTCATAGAAAGATTCACTAATCTGGCCGATAGATATCAAAAGCCTGTTATTGTTGCATCTGAGCAAATGTTTGCTGACGCCATCCAGGAGACCAAGATCATCTATGCTCTGGGACGGCAAAACCTTATGTGCTATCACATGCCCCACCAAGCAACTGTGGTGCTCTCTGGCTTAGCTAGTTATAGAGAATATCTGGAGCGTTATGGAAAGCATGAATAACCCTTAATCAGGTATTATGCTCTCAGAATACCACTTCATTTTACTGTTGCACAAAGTAGCGTTTGGTATAATTTCAACCGTCCGCACAAATCCCTGAGCTATCCTGTCCCCGTAGAGTATATTGGAGGGGAGCTTGCTGAACTATACTGCCCAGTGCAGCCTGTGTGGTCAGCCAGGACATGTTGTTGACAAAAACTCTACCTGATGATATAGTGGAACCATATTTGTAGATTGAATGTTCGTTCAATCAGCCGGGTGGGAATTGTCTAAAGAGTTCACAATACGCACCTTTAGTAGTGACAAGGCTTTAGTCAAAGAGCGCAGAAATCATATAGTTCGCTGCTCTACAAAAGTATTTACTAAGAAAGGGTATGACCGAACCAATATGCGTGAGTTGGCTAAAACTTGCGAGATGAGTGCCGGTGCGCTGTATCACTATTTTGGTTCGAAGGAAGAGATCCTCTACTCGATTATCAATAGTGCTACGTCACAACAGGCGGGTTCTATGGAAGATTATGCCAATGAGTTGGCAACAGCGAGCCCAACAATAGCTCTTGTAGAGCTTATGAGAAAATTTTATGAATGGCATGACGACAATCAAGATATTACTCTATTTGCATATCAGGAAACGAAAAACCTGCCAGGCAATGCCCAAGAAAGTATTTTTGACTCCGAAGCACGTATATTGACTGTATTTGAGAAGCTACTGATAAAAGGTATGGAAGAGGGTGAGTTTAATATTGATGATCCCAGGTTGATTGCTCATGATATAGTCGTTCTTGGGCATGCCTGGGCCCTCAGGCGTTGGCATCTGAGAAAACACTGGACTTTCAAAACATATGTAAAGAAACAGACCGATGCTATGTTAAGGGCGATTACGATAGATAATAACACTGGTGTTGCCAATAAACAGAGAAAGGAGTCGTCCAGGTGATTGTTTTAAAAAAAGGTAATTTGCGCATTCCCAAGTGGAACAGAAAAGTATTTGCTGTTGCTGGAGGTCTGACAAATTATAAGAAGTTCTGCCCGGAAATGAAGCTCGAAGAGCAGGTGATGGTGGCATTCCGGCAGATGTTAGAGAATAATGATTTAAAGCGCTCTCCGGTGGAAATCAAGGGATTAGTCAACTTTCTGGCCTGTGGTGCATTTGCCGACCACTTTCAGGATCAGCTCCTGTGCGAAGCCAAAGTCACTGATTACCTCGGTCTTGATCCCATATACGATATAGGTATCAAGACTGGTGGGGCTACCGGTGGCTCCACAGTGCTAACAGCCGCTATGGCAGTAGCTAGTGGATACGCTGATGTGGCGTTAGCAGTAGGCTGGGAGCGCATGTCTGAAGTGGATACGCGAACAGGTAACTACTACATTGCTAACGCAGCCTGTAAAGACTTTGAGACCAGGCTTTCCCGCATTTATGCTGCCTACTATGCTCCTATGGCCGTCCGTTTCGCCTGGGCCTACAACCTCTCTGAGGAGACTAGAGCCAAGGTGGCAGTCAAGAATCATCTCTACGCCTATTACTCGCCATATTCCCAGCAGCCAGGCAAATACACAATTCAGGATGTCCTTAACAGCCCAATGTCAACCTACCCGTTACGTTTCTTGGAATGTTGTGCCATGACAGATGGTGCTGCCTGCATGCTACTTTGCGATGAAAAAACTGCCTATAAGTTAACCGATAAACCTTGCGAGCTTTTCATAGCCGGCGGGAGCCATACCTTGAGGGTAGCAGACCGTAGGGACATGGAGATCCCGTTACTGCCACATGAGACTCCTGATATGTATAAGGGCCTGCGCAAAAAAGAGGGGCAGCGGTGGCCGGGATTTGAAAGCTTTGCTGCGGCACGATTTGCTGCTTATTTCGCTTACCGAATGGCTGGCATTACTAACCCGCTTGAAGAGCTTGACCTGGTGGAGTTGCATGATGCATTTACCATAAGTGACATTCAAACTTATGGAGACATTGGACTCCGTCCCTATGGACAGGAACCTGATTACATTGAATCTGGAGATGCTTATTTTGGTGGTAAATGTCCATCCAATCTGTCGGGAGGGTTGATAGGCACCATGCATGCCGTAGGAGCAACTGGCATCTTTCAAGGAATCGAGTGCCTCTGGCAAATACAGGGCAAGTATAATAAGTTTCATGGCGACCCCAAGATTTGGGAGTCTTTTGGCAAGAAAAAGCCCGAAGATTGGAAGAGTCTCCAAGTACCTAACGCTAAACAGGCAGCCTGGGTATCTCACGCTGGTGTCGGGTCACATGTAACAGTAGGCATTCTCAGGAAGGCTTTCTAAAGGAGGGAAACTGTGGCATCAAAAAGCAAGATAACAAAGTATACTGGCAAACCAGCAAAGGTGCTTCAATCCGAACCAGCCATAGTGATAGAGTGGCCGAGGAGTTTGGCCCACAGGCATACTTATGGAAAACTTTCCCCGTTCTTCAAAGGTCTGACAGAGGGTAGATTACTAGCCACCAGATGCGCCAATCCTGAATGTGGAGAGCACAGGCTGTGGCTTCCGCCACGGGCTGACTGCCCCGACTGCAACCAGCCCATGGCCTGGAAAGAGTTACCCCAGCCTGTCATTGGCACAGTGCACACTTATGCGCGTGTGGAGTACGCCGGCTTTGGCATAGAACTCACGACTCCCTATTTCCAGATTGATGTCGAGTTGCCCGGCGTGTGTACTGTATTTAACGGC
>JBGPRV010000032.1:0-10706 GCA_041489785.1 Dehalococcoidia bacterium
CTGGCAATGGGTGCGGACAGGGGCATCCTCCTTTGCGATGTGGCATTTGCTGGGGCTGATACTCTGGCAACTGCCGATGCTTTATTTTATGCTATCCGAAAGCTGGGCAAGTTCGACCTTATCTATTGTGGTAACGAGACGGTGGATAGCGGTACTGCCCAGGTCGGCCCTCAACTAGCAGAACTCCTTGATATTCCTCAGGTGAGCGGTGTTCAGGAAGTCACTTTTGGTGACGAAAAGACCCTGGAGGTCAAGCGTGCCCTGGAACATGGCTACATGAAAATAAGAGTGAAGCTACCGGCTCTGCTCTGTGTAACCAGGGATATTAATAAGCCTCGGCTGCCTACAGTGCAGAGCATTATGGAGGTGGCACAGAAAGAGATGATTATCTGGAAAGCGAAAGATATCGGGGCTCCACCGGAAAGCATTGGTCTCAAAGGCTCACCAACCTGTGCTGCCGGCGTTTACGAACACAAGGCGGGACGGCGGCGTGAAATAATGCAGGGCTCTACCGAGGAGAAAGTTCACAGGACTGTGGCACGGCTTAAAGAGCTGGGAGCGATATAACGAGGCACGAAAGCGTGAGTAATTCTGGAGAAATATGGGTCATTGGCGAGCAGCGCCGGGGGAGACTTGAGGAAGTCTCACTGGAGCTTTTGAGCAAGGGGACGGCATTATCTCAAAGAATGGGTGTGACCCTTTCTGCGGTGTTGTTGGGGGATGGGGTCGAGGAAGCTGCCCGGGAGCTTGTCTTCCACGGTGCTGAAAAAGTTTACCTTCTTGAAGATGCCCGGCTCCGGTATTATCAGAGTGAGGCATATGCCAGGTTGCTGACCGGGGTTATCAAGGAGCATGAGCCGCAGATAATTTTGATTGGTGCCACGGAGATTGGTACGGAGCTGGCACCTAAGGTTGCGGCTAAGTTGAGGACAGGGTTGACGGCGCACTGCATCGACCTTTATGTCGGCGAGGTTGATGACGCTCCTCATCTCATTCACGTAGTTCCTGGATGGGGTGGCAATTTGGTTATGCACATCATTTGCCCGCAAATGAGACCGCAGGTGGTCACCGTGAAACCCGGGGTGCTACCCAAGGCGGTAAGGGATGAAAATAAAAAGGGCAAGATAATCAGGGTCAAACCTGATGTAAGAGATGGAGATTTCAGTCGGATAGAGACTGTGGAGATGGTTGAGGAGCCGCCCCAGGGTAAATCACTGGAGTCGGCTGATGTTGTGGTTTGTGGGGGTTGGGGCATGAATGCCCTGGGTGACTTTTCCAGGGTGCAGGAACTGGCTGATATCCTGGGAGGAGTCGTTGCCGGCACCAGACCAGTCATGGATAAAGGCTGGGTTGATGAAACCCGGATGATAGGGCAGAGCGGTAAAACGGTTAGCCCGGGATTCTTCGTAAGTCTGGGAGCGTCGGGGGCGATGCACTACACTACCGGCTTTATGGGTTCTAAGGTAGTTCTGGCTGTGGACCACAATCCGCAGGCTCCTATCTTTCAGATGGCCGACATTGGTATTGTTGGCGACTTGCGCGAGGTTCTTCCTCGTCTTATTGAAGAGCTTAAGAAGGACAGAATGCCCAGGAAATTCTAAAAGAGATAAGGAGGAAAGCCAAGGCATGGAAATTGTTGAAGCTATCAATCAGAGGAAGAGTATTCGGGCTTTTAAATCCGACCCTGTGCCCAAAGAAATTTTGAAGGAGATAATGGAGCTGGCTTTGCGAGCTCCTTCCTGGGGGAATACTCAGCCCTGGGAATTCGCCATAGTGACCGGGAAAAAGCTGGAGGAAATAAGGCAAGCCTTCGTGGAAAAGGCAGCAGAGGGACACAATGCAGACACAGACATCCCTCGTCCTCGAGAATTCCCCCAGCCCTACGATACTCGTTACCGCACTTTAGGTAGGAGAATTCTCGAACTAAAGGGAATAAGCAGGGAGGATAAGGAGAAGAGGGGGAGGTGGCTCTTGCAAGGCTTGAGACTGTTTGAAGCTCCTTGCGTCATCTACATCTATACTGACCGCTCTTTCTACCGGCAAGGCGAAGGGTTGAATATTTGGCCTGTATTCGATTGTGGTTTGGTAGCTGAGAACATCATGCTGCTGGCTACCAAGTACGGGTTAGGAACTGTTCCTCAAATACAGGCTGTCGTGTATCCTGATGTGTTGAGGAAGGTGTTGGGAATTCCGGATTCTAAGCTTATGGTGCTGGGAATAACTGTTGGCTACCCTGACTGGGATGACCCTGTAAATCAGCTCCGCTCCGAAAGAGAGCCGTTGGATAATGTGAGCACCTGGTATGGCTTTGATTAAAAGATACAAAAGGTATGTCCCTGAGCGTGAAAAGAAGTAATTCCTGATACCTTTTTATTAGCGATTTAGCTTCGAGTGGTGCTTTTCAGTACCAAAGTACTATTGCTAATGAAATCCCCTATGGTATAGGCTATATTTAGCGATGAAAAAGTCAAAAGTGTATGAGGATAAGAGGGGATATCTCAGATTCCGTAATTCCGGTAAGCCAGTGCATCGGTGGGTACTGGAAAACTTCTTTGGCCACAAGCTCAGCCCAGGGACTGTAGTCCATCATAAGAACAGAGATAAATCAGATAATAGATCTTCAAACTTATGGGCGTGGCCGAATCAGGAGAAACACGATGCGATACACAAGAAAGACAAGAGAAGATTTGGTCGTTGGTGAGAATACTCCGAAGCACAAGCGGTTGTAGCACCGCTAGCAACGAGCTGAGAGACTAACCATCTCTTGGTTTTTTATGGTGGTGAAAAGTTCGTTAGCAAAAATGTTAGCAAATTAAAAAATGCTAGATAGAAACTGTCGAATAAACTTTTTACGTCGTTCAGCTAGCTCATTTGCGAGGGAAAGAGTCGGAAGGTCGTTGTGATAATGACTTCTGAAGTAATCTCGAACTTTTGCCAAAGCATCTTTACCCTTGATTAAATTATGACGTTGACATTTGTCATTCCAGATAGACTCTAAATTAGGACGTATCTCGGAATAAACTGTGCTGATATCTTTTGATTTGTATTTGTCAGAATGACTTTTGGCGAATTCAGCGTATTTAAGAAAGCACATGTCTTTTTCCTGTTCGTATATTTTATCAAGAGAATCATCAAGTTCTTGTCGACTTGCGCCTTTTGGTAATAATTCAGCCAAGAATTCCTCTTCCAAGAATAAATTCTCTATTTCCTTTCCCGGCGTAAATGTGATTTTTACATTTTTAGATTGCAAATCATTGATAATGCTCTCGTGAAAATCGGCAGGATAGTAGTCTTTATCTAATAAAATTGAACAGTCAATATCCTTGCCGAAAAAAGTGTTATAAGCCTCTCTATAGTGTGCGTAGTTTCTCCACTGCGAAGAACCTGATAATCTAATGTTTTGAGTTTTTCTATTTATCTTGAAATGGGATGCAAACGTCATAAGTATATCGTAATCTACTTTATGTTCTGTAAACAAAAGACAATCGACATCTTCAAATTGTGAAGCATATAGATTGATACTGCTCCCAATGCTTCTTCGAATGGTTTCGAGGGCATGCAAGTCAGATGACTTTCTTAACTTTGCTTTAGTTGTATCTTTTTGTACATGAATAATGTGAGTGATATCAACATTGCTCATTAATTCAGTGGAATGAGTGGCAATAATCGCAGTTCCTGGGTAATGGTTCTGTAGTAGCTGTATCAGGTCATTTTGTTTCTCCGGATGTAAAAATATTTCGGGCTCATCCAATACTAAAATAGGATGTTCAGATAATCTAATTAAGTGAGTTAATATCTGGAGCCAAATTTGAAGGCCTTGTCCAGCCCATGCAATTTCAGCACAAAAATCACCGTCTTGATACAAACAAGTAAGAAGGCCACTATATGGGTCGCATTCAACTTTTTGAAGCTGAATACCTTCCCAGGTTTCTTTCAGTATTTGTTGTATACGAGAATATTGAGCATCATCAATTAAGTAATATAAATGATTTCTGAAGTGTTGTGGAGCTAATGTAGTATTTATTTTTTGCGTTATGTATTGTTGGTTTAACAGCCTCTCGGATTCAGCAAATTGTCCCAAGGGTGGAAGAAAGGCAAATAGTTGACTTAAAGAAGGATGAATGTGTGTCGGGAGACTGCAAGTAATGGAATTCTTGCTACTATCTAAAATAACAGTAATTGTTTTTTCATTATCCAAAACAGCCTCAATAATAGCTTGGTCTCCTTCAAGACGATATATCATACTATTTATGTTAATGTCTTCAGTATCTTTCTTAAGAAGTTCTCTTACTACTGGTTCCGAAGAATACCTTCCAAGTTTCAATGCGCTAGTCATAAGACGTAAGGCACGGATTATTGTCGTTTTTCCGGCATTGTTTTTCCCTGTAATCAAGATGCAAGATTTTGCATCACTTGGAAATTCTAGGGAGTAATCTTGAAAAGGGCCAAAATCATAAAGATGCAGCTCTCTTAATTTCATTTTAACGGTACCATTTATTATAACTGAAGATTAATTAAAAGATACAAGCGGTTTGTCCCTGAGCGTGAAAAGAAGTAATTCCTGATACCTTTTTATTGGCGGTTTAGCTTCAGATGGTGCTGTTTAGTACCATCTTGTTTTTTGTGGTGGTGAAAAATTCGTTAGCAAAAATGTTAGCAGGAGAGCACAAGAAATATTATGAAAAAGCAATGTCTGAAGCAATGTTTTTATCTACATCAACATACTCAGGGGTTGCTAATTGTTTGATATATTTCACCAAACTAACGAGAATTAAATCACTGTTTGCAGATGTTATTGAGTTATATATTGTATTTCTCTCCTGGTATTCTTGAATAGCAATAAGAATACTTCTTTGAGCACGAAATGATTGTTCGAGCGGAAACAAGTTAGCTATATATCTTCTATCCTCATAGTCACCGTGTTTACCTAGGAAGATGTAAATGTAATTCCTTGCAGCTTCGTGGTATCCGGTATCCCTGGCGCGGTGTTTAGCGAGATTCAAGATATTGATATTCGTAATCCTGTCACATTGTATTAATAAGTACCAAATTAGCATTTCCTGCCAGGGATATACAGTATCCTGGAGAAGTGCATATAATGCATCTTGCACGTAAGCTCTATTCTTATGAAGAACTAGGAAACGCAAGAACGTGTTGGTTCTTGAAGGCATGGAATCAAGCAATTTGAGGCAAGTTTTTCCAATACTAACTAAGTTAAGTTTATTAATGTTTTTGAAGTAGTTAATCTTAACAATACGCCAAATACAAGCGCGAAACAATCGTTCATCGAAGTTGTCTTTTTTTTGCTTCATTACCTCTTTTGTATCACTGACTAACTTAGGATAAAGGTTATTAATTGTGCGCTTTTGTTTATTATGAACAGCACTATCTATGTCATGCAAATAAGCAGGAAACTCTTTAAGCATATTATTAAATTTCTCACTGTTTACTGGAATTATGTCAGTCTTAGCAGTAGATAAATTTAAATGTGCTGTTCTGAGTGTCTGAATAATCTGTATTATAGCTTTCTTGGCATCGGTTTTTGTTCTGCAGGCAACTTTAATATCGTCTACATATCTGAAATGTTTAAGAGATTTGGCTTCTAACTCTTTATCTAAAAAATCTAGAAAAGCTGTGCATAGATATGAGAATGGGTCGCAATTCTGAGGCATGCCAGAATAGTTTGATACTGAATATTCCTTCAACATAAAACACAACAACTCAATTGCTTGGCCTTGATTTTTGTTACACATTTGTAGAAATTGTTTCTTAAAAATTTGAATGGGAATGTTTTCGAAAAAACCTGCTACGTCTGTTGAAACCAAGTACTCATAGTCCGGGTTATCTGAAAAATACTTCCTTGTGTCATTCTTAAAGGTAATCCAATTCTGTGTGGGATTATAGCCAAACAGTTGTTTTGATGTGGTTTTTTTCATACGGTAACTATATCTAGCCTTAGAAAGCTTGGGCTCGATTATTGGAACTAAGCGGTTTAAGACAAAGTGAAAAATTATCATGTCATATGGATGGAAAGAGCAACCTTCCCTTATAACATAGTTTTCCTTTGGGACATCCCAAGGATAATGGAGATTTACCGTGTATTTTATTTCATTTTCGTTCATTATCCTTGTTAGAGTCTTTTGGATTTCACTTACTATTTGGGCACGTGCGTGCCTTAGGTCCTTATACCTTAAAGGGTCAGGAAAGAAATCATCGTCAGCATCAATGAGAAAACGCTCGAAACAAAGCTCGATTTCAGCTTTCCTAATCCTTATTTTTGGCATTGTTACTCAGCTGGACTAATAGGTTATTTTCCCAGTTTCCATAGTCTATATCATTTGCGAATCTTAATTCAATGATTAGATTGGTATTTTTGACTATTGACAAGGTGAACAGGTAGTGGGCCTAGGCCCTCAGCATCTCTTTCTTCCTGAGCACCTTCTCCGCATCCTTCTTGGCACCGACCTTCTGGAAGATGGCAAGTGCTTCATCGATTAAAAGATAGATTAACGCAAGAAGTGCCCCCAAGGGGATTCGGACCCCTGATCTTCAGCTTGAAAGGCTGATGTCCTAGGCCGCTAGACGATGGGGGCAACGTTAAGCATTTTACGGATAAACAGCCAAATGTGCAAGGTCTGACTAAAATATAACCTGCTTTGACTTGCCAACAACTCGGATTATGAGGTATTATGTGGCGGTTATTGTGCACACAACTGGTAATCTCAAATTGAAAGGAGTTGCCCAAAAGCGCTAAGAACATGGACTGTGCTGCTTGCTCTCTATGATACTTACGCACTATTCGTTTGGTTCTAGAAAGGATGATTCTCGAGGTCAATGTATATGACTCAAAAGGAGGTTTGATAAATATGATGAAAGAGATAGACAAAGTTGCTTCGCGAATCGAGGAAGTAATTGATGAAGCCAGCGGGAAGGCATATTTGCCTCCTTGTCAGGTTCGCTGTCCTCTTAAAATAGATATTCAACGCAATCACGTTATGATTTCATGCCTTCCCCTGGATGGGGAGAAGGCCTCCAGTCAGATATTAAAGATAGGTGATGAAGTCTATGACAAAAACCCCCTATTTCCAATACTCTGCAGCTACGTTTGTGGGCTTTGCGAGAAAGAGTGTAATTATGAAGAACAAACCGGGGCAGTGAGAAGAAAATTGCTGCTGCGATTTATCGCCGAGCACTATCTGCCCTACTTGGAAACAAAACCTTCATATGCTGCTCCTACCAGGGAAAAGGTGGCGGTGATTGGAGGAGGACCGGCAAGCCTGATGTGTGCTTATACGCTGAGCAGGCAGGGTTATCGGGTCACTATTATGGAGAAAAGTTCGAAGTTGGGGGGTGCCCTGAGATGGATTCCCAAATATCGCCTTCCTGAAGATATCATGGATGCTACCTTGAATAATTTAGTCAGGATTGCTCATATAGATGTCAAGCTCGGCTACATAATGAAAGATGGTGAGAAAACGCTGGACGAACTCAGAAAAGAAGGTTATCAGGCCATATTTATTGCTACCGGCACCCCTTCTCCACGACCCCTTAGCTTTGAAGGGAAACTCGTGGCGGGAGCAGACCTGGAAGGAGTCATGTTTGGTTTGAACCTCCTCTCTGACGTCAGCCAGAAGAAAGTTCGTCCTCGGCTCTTTGAGCGCAAGAGGGTGATAGTAATCGGAGGCGGTAATGTGGCTTTTGATGCCGCAAGAACCGCCCGACGACTTGGCGGGAAAATTACCCTCGTGTGCCTGGAGTGTGAAGACAAATCTTCCAAGGATGGAATTCCAGCTGATATCGAAGAAATCGAAGGCGCCACTGAAGAAGGAATTCAAATCGTCTATTCCCGGGGTGTAGAAGAGATAGTTGGCGAGGATGGGAAATTCCGGAAGATAAAGTGCCCTCGGTGCACATCGGTCTATGACCAGATGGGATATATTGGATTTAATCCCAAGTTTGACAAGAGTGACGTGATATATCTTGAAGGAGATGTGCTACTCGTTACCATCGGACAGGGTGCGGAGAGAAAATTTTTCCAGCAAGAGGAGTTATTGGATGAAAGAGGCAGGATTGACGTCGACCCACTTACTCTGATGAGCAATCGCAAAAAGGGGATTTTCATCGGAGGCGATGTCAGGCGAATAGGCTTTGCCTCAGAGGCAATGAAAGAAGGGATGATAGCTGCCGAGTCTATAGATCGCTACCTCAAGGGCGAAGACCTTAAGAAAGGAAGAGAGAGGGACTATGAGAAGGCAGCTATTCCCAGAGCTGCAGATTACAAGTCTCAACCCGAGCTTAAATGGTTGTCAGCGAAAAAAAGGATAAACTTCAAACCCTTTGAGAAGGGATTTACCCTGGAACAGGCGGTGGAAGAGGCTGGGAGGTGTCTATACTGCGGCCCGTGTAAGAGTTGTAAAGCATGTGTAATGCTAGAGCTTCAGATTGAGATACCAGAAATTGAACTCAATCAAGAGATATGTAGCGGATGTGGGGTTTGTGTTCTCCTGTGCAGCTATGACGCCATCAAATTGGAGAAATCTGGGGATAGAGCTGTAGCAGTTATAAATAACCTCAGGTGCAAGCGATGCGGCGTGTGTGCTGCTGCTTGCCCCAGCGCGGCAATTGCTCCTGAACATTTCACTGACAAAGAAATTATGGCTGAAATCGAGGGCGTGTTGGTATAGATTTAACTGGATATTGCATTCCTCAGGAATCGTCTTATAAACTAACCCTAGGCGAATTTTGATTGTAGATTAAGCGGGGTTCCCACGAAAATCGCAAGATTTTCGTGGGTAGTGTATGTCAAAAGCAGCAAGGCAGTCTCTCAAATCAGCTTCTATTGGCGTCCGGGGCATCGTTCAGGGCGTCGGCTTCCGGCCTTTCGTCTATGGACTGGCTGTTAAACACAACCTTAAGGGCTGGGTTTATAACACTTCCGAAGATGTCAGGATTGAGGTAGAAGGTAAGGCAGAGGCTATTAAGCAGTTTGAGCGGGAGCTCGAGACAAAAACCCCACCGCTGGCTCACATCGAGAACGTAACTATCGAGTATCACCCACCTCGCGGTTATAAAAACTTTGAAATTCGGCAGAGCCAGGCACAGGCAGGGAAATATCAGCTTATCTCTCCGGATGTCGCTACCTGCCAGGCTTGCCTTGGCGAGTTGCTAAATCCTGAAGACCGCCGCTACCGCTATCCCTTTACCAACTGCACCAATTGCGGCCCACGCTTCACCATAATTGAAGATATGCCCTATGACCGCCCCAAAACAACCATGCGCTACTTCCAGATGTGCCCACAGTGCCAGGGGGAATATGATAATCCCCGGGACCGCCGCTTCCATGCCCAACCCAACGCCTGCCCGAAATGCGGTCCCCAGGTCCAGTTAGTTGATAACCGGGGCAAGCTGGTAACCAAGTCGAATCCTATTGCCGCTGCCAGTCAGCTCCTTAAAGAAGGGAAAATCGTGGCCATCAAAGGATTAGGAGGTTTTCTCCTGGCTTGCGATGCCACGAACGATACCGCAGTTAAAACGCTGCGGCAGAGGAAGAAGCGCTCCTCCAAGCCCTTTGCCATAATGGTAACCGATGTAGACGAAGCTAAGAGGCATTGCTATGTCTCGCCAGAGGAGGAAAATTTACTTACCTCGCCTCAAAGCCCCATCGTACTCATGAAGTGGAGAGAGGACTCATCTGGGTCTCGAGAGGTAGCGCCCAATTTACAATTCTTAGGGGTTATGCTGCCCTATACCCCGCTTCACCACATACTGCTCAGGGACACGGGCCGGCCTTTAGTAATGACCAGCGGCAATCTCAGTGAAGAGCCTATCGCCAGAGACAACGATGAAGCCTTAAGGAGGCTTTCCGGGATTGCCGATTACTTTCTCATCCATAATCGGGATATCTATTCCCGCTACGACGATAGCGTGGCTATAGTGGAAAGGGGCACAAGCCAGCTTATAAGGCGGGCGCGTAGCTACGCTCCCTATCCCATCCGCCTGCCGTTTAAAACCAGGCAGGTGCTTGGTTGCGGCGCTGAGGAGAAAAATACGTTCTGCCTGACCAAAGATAACTATGCCTTCTTATCACAGCATATCGGAGATATGGAGAATATGGAAACTCTGGAGCATTTTGACAGCACCATATCCCTGTATAAGAGACTTTTCCATATAGAGCCTGAAATCATTGCCCATGACCTCCACCCTGATTATCTGGCCACCAAATATGCCCGGGAGTTAGGTGAGTCCGGTATAAAGCTTGTTCCTGTGCAGCACCACCATGCCCATATCGCCAGTTGTCTGGCTGATAATGGGCTGGAGTCCCCGGTTATCGGCGTGGCCTTCGATGGCACAGGGATGGGTGCGGATGGAAATATCTGGGGAGGGGAATTCCTGGTCGCCGACTACCGTAATTTTCGCCGAGCAGGACATCTGGAATACCTGCCTTTGCCCGGCGGGGCCGCAGCTATAAAAAGACCTTACCGCACCGCCATCGGCTATATTCTCACTCTATTAGGGGAAAATGCCCTCAACGCTGTCATTGCGAGCGACCTGCCCGCCAAGGCTTGGCAGGCGGGAGCGAAGCAATCCCAGTTGGCTTCTATCGGGCAAATGAGCGAAGTTGAAATAGAGGTTATCAAGCGCCAGATAGAAAGAAAGATAAATTCACCGCTTAGCTCGAGCATGGGACGCCTTTTTGATGCCATATC
>JBGPRV010000033.1:0-10613 GCA_041489785.1 Dehalococcoidia bacterium
CCACCTATTAACCCAGCGATACCAAATACTGTCCTGATCATTCCTTGCCGCAAGCCCGCAATACCCAGTAAAACTATAACAACTATTATGACTATGTCCAACCAATTCATTGCTCACCTCTCCAATCTTTTATTTTATCATAAGATAACTACACGTTAGCTCAATGTCCTTTTCGACCTCATAATGCTTAAGTATAGAAATAATTTTACTCTTTATTTCATGAATTTGTTCCTATGAAATCATTTGTTCACCATGGATGAGCAATTGATCACAGTGCCGAAGGCACGAAGCGAGGTACGCTCTGTTAGACGAAGAGATGTAATCCTATCCCATAGCTCATGTCCTTGTTTATTGTCAAGCTGGTTCGTAGATTTTCGCTCCGGCTGTCCAGCTTTCTCTCCATTCGATACTCTTAACGATGATTTTCAGTAGGCAAAAATCACCGGAGTCTGGACCATTAGGGAAATGTTTCCATAAATCAAAACTGGCCAGCTTCCACACTCTTTTTTTCTTTTCGATATCCGGAATTATCTGGGCTTCACCGATGACGATGGCAGCCCTATCTCCGTCAGGCAGTTCCACAAAAGCGAGACAAATCTTGGGATTCTGCCGTATTTGTTTTACCTTTCGGGAGGTGCCGCCGGTTGTTACCCAGATAGACATATCGTCTTCGACTATCGGTGATACTGGACGGACTCTTGGCTGGTCGCCATCACAGGTGGCGAGATACGCGTGGAGAGAATTGGCCTTCATTATGGACACAATTTTCCGTTTATCAGATAGATTCATGTTGTTGCCTCCTTTTTCTTCTTAGCAGGGTGAATTAGCCTTGCGGAAGGTTTCACCCCGAGCCATTCGATAGACTGAATTCTTCTTAGATTCGCACTCATGTTATGCCTCGCCACATTCAAGCTTATAGTCGCAGTAAGGGCACATCCAGGAGGGGCATTTGGGAAGCTGAAGAGCTGTTCTTGCCTTTTCCAGGAGCTCAACCCTTCGCAGCGCTTCAGCCTTGATGGCATCCAAATTTCTAAAGGTCACATCGTAGACCATCAGCTTGGCATCTTCTTTAGGAACCTTAACATAGTATACCAGTAGTCTGCCACGGGCATGGTTCGTCAATGCACAGTCAAATCCCAGGCGGAGGAAGTAATGAGGGAATGTTCTGGGCAAGCGTTCTCTTTCCACAAGTGAGGAAAATTTTGGGTCGCGCAAAATAGTGGGCAAGTTCTGCCAGGTTTGGACCAGGTCAGCCAATGGCAAATGCTGCACGGGAATCTTCTGCGCTTCGCCTGGGGCACCGTAGCGTAATGAATCGCGGAGTGCATCGAGGAAGCCACGCTCATCCATGGAACGGAGATACTCTTCCTTCTCTTCCCGGACTTCTTCACGCAACTTAAGGCGCTCAAAATATGCTTTGCGGGGGAAGACAATATCGTTGATACCAAACAGTTGGGCTGGTTGAGACCCAGCCATCTTGCTGAGGAGTTGCTCGCAAGTTGTGCTATCGACATAAATTTCCCCGGCTAACTCGGCTATCTTATACGATGCTGGCACCGATGTGGTGGCGCAGTCGCATACCTGCGAGTAATCGCACTGCCTGTTGAACCAGGGGCAAACGGGAAGATTGCTGGGGTCGTTGGCAATGAGCGCTTGCACCAGGAGGTCTCGTCTCCGCCGCATTTCCTCTCGAATTGCTTCCAGGTCAGGGAAAGTAACGTGATAGATAACCAGAGGGGAAGTCGAGGGCGATTTCTCCGCGGGGCGCTGATAAATGATGATTTCTCCCTCGTGGGCATTGACCATAGCACAGTACATGCCCAATTGCTCGATATAAGTTGGCCTGTACTGCAATAAATCCTTCGTGTCTATAGGTGTAGAGGTTGTCTTGACCTCCACGGGAATTTTTTCGTAGATATCAATCTTGCCCACAATGCCCTCAGCTTCTACGAATTGCTCCAGGTATTCTTCGCTGGATACGGCTGAGCCGAAGGTCTTGTGAAAGCCGGTGCCGGCCCACATAAGCTGCTGTTTCTCCAGAGGCGGAACGATTTCAGGATACTTCCTCTTGAAGTAAGCCTGTTTGAGGTTAAGCAGGTCAGTTACGGAGATGCGATATGGAGGTCGGCGCGTCTTTAAGCTTTGCATTAAGGCATCCTTGACCGAGCGGTTCGCCTCAATGCGGGAAACATAAGATGCGATGTCAAAGTCACTCATTGCGCTACCTTCATTATTATAGTATCTTGTCAGGAGAATAACTTCATTATGTCATTGCGAGCCAAATTCCCTCTCCCTCGAACTCCCATGTCATTGCGAGGCCCGATTTATCGGGCCGAAGCAATCTCTTCTCCTTTGACCTGCTCGCCGTATGACTCCAGCAGGCGAGCGGGAGAGAATTAAGGTGAAGGGTGACAGGCGAAGCAATCTCAACCCTCTTGCCACAATTTTCACTGCCAGGCCCTCAGGCGCCTGAGGGCTTCGAGCTTCTCCTTATCTCCAATTTTGGCTTTCTCCACCGCCTGAGCCAGAAATTGGATGCTGCTATCGTAGGTCTTCCTGTCCACAGGATAGGGGTAGCCATCCTTGCCGCCATGGGCAAAGCTGTAGCTTGCCGGGTCGCGCAGGCTAACGGGTGTGTCATAAACCAACTCTGAAATAAGACTCAGGGCGCGGAGGGTTTTGGGTCCTATGCCCTCCAGGGCTAGCAGTGATTCAAAGTTCTCTGGCTTATGCTCATAGGCAGTGAGGAAAATCTTGCTCAGCCTGTCGGGGTGAATATCTTCCAGGCTGATATAAGCTCGCTGAGGCAAGTTTAAGGTCTTTAGCCTATTTAGCTGGCCGACAATTTTATCTGGCTTCTCTTCGGCAGCAATATGGGCAATGACATTCCTCACCTTGGCGCTCTCCAGGGCCACCAGATTCAATGCCTCGCCTCTAGCCTGGGAACAAATAGCCGCCTCGGGCTCACAGACAAAATCGCTAACTTTCTCCCCCAGCCAGTGGTAGCGCCGCGCATAGCGATTGACCTCATTCATGCCCTGTTGAACAACTGCCCATGAGCCGTCTTTGGTGAAGAAGAAGCTGTGGTGGTAAAGCTGATAGCCATCCTGAAGGGCGGAATTATCCACCTTGGCTGACATCCGGCTAGCGTAAACCAGGGACGACGGATTTACCTTCAGCAGATGCCCGGTGTTTTCTATCTCGGCAGGGGTTTTCCGCGAGGTCCTGCCCTTGCCCCCGGCGACAAATAAGCCCAGCTCTCTTTCCAGCCCTCGCATTCCTTCTTTTAGTGCACCGCAGACAGTGGTGGTAACGCCGCTGGAGTGCCAGTCATAGCCCAGGACGCAGCCGAAAGCCTGAAACCAGAAAGGGTCGGAAAGACGGCGCAGCATCTCCCCGGTGCCAAACTCTGTTACCGTAACAATGGTAATCTCCCGGGCAAGCTGGCACATCCGCCCGAACAGCCACGGCGGCACCTTGCCATAATGCAAAGGCAGATTAGCAATCCCCGTCCTCTGTCCCGAGCTAGCCATCTTTGTTCTGGGGATATTATACAACAGGACATACTGTCTCACTGTTGGTCGGCACAGTATGGTATCAGCACTAGGAATTAAGCCCAAATTTCATATATACTGAGGCTTGTTAATGAAAGCAGTAGAAGTTAGAGAACTGGTCAAGGACTATGGGAACTTCAGGGCGATAAACGGAATCTCTTTCGAAGTAAACGAGGGGGAGATATTTGGTCTGATAGGTCCTAATGGTGCGGGAAAGACAACTGTATTGAGAACTGTTGCCACACTGCTTCAAATAACCTCTGGCTCGATAACAGTCTTTGGCTATGAACTTCCTAAAGAGGCGGGAGAGGTGAGAAAGATAATAAGCTATTTGCCTGAGGAGGCTGGCGCCTATAAAAATCTCACGGGTAAAGATTACTTGAATTTTATCGCCAAATTCTTTGGCGACGGGGAGAAATTCCAGAATATAGTCCAGAAAGGACTGGAAATAGCCAATTTAGGAGAGAGAATAAACGACAAAGTTGACACATACAGTAAGGGAATGACACGGCGTTTGCTCGTGGGCAGAGCTTTAATGGTAAACCCGAAATTGGCAATATTAGATGAGCCTACCACTGGCTTGGACGTGATAAATGCTCAGGAGGTAAGGAGGATAATAAATAGCGCAGTTGAGGCAGGAGTGGCGGTTCTATTGTCTTCGCATAATATGCTTGAGGTGGAGTTCTTATGTCACCGCATTGCTTTGATAAACGATGGAAGAATAATTGCCAGCGGGACTGCTGAGGAACTCAAAAAGGAATATGATGCTAGAAATATAGAAGAGGCTTTTGTTAAGGCAATAAAGTGATTGGCAACATAATAAAGAAAGAATTTAAGGAATTGTTTCTCCTCTCAACCCTGCTCCCCATAGTGGTTATTGCCATAGTGTTTGGGTCGGTGGGGAATGTGATTGGCAACGTCGGGGAAACCCTGAAGGAGAAGCCAGTCATAGGAATCGTGGATATGGACGATGGCAATTTTTCTGATATAGCCATGTCCGTTCTTACCCAGAATGCAAAGGTTGTCTATAATGGCAGTGACGCTGAAGGTGGCTTGGAAGAAGTAAGGAAAGAGAATGGCGTTGCGCTTCTGGTAATACCGGAAAACTTCAGCGAAAGCATTTATGCCAATCATCCCGGGGAAATAGAAATTTACTGGATAATGAAAGGGGCGGGGATGATGGATTCCATATCCTCAAGCGTGGGTGAATGGCTTATCCAATCAGTGAACCAGGAGATATCGAAGAACCTGATACAACAAGATAGCCCATTAGACCCAGCCCTCGTCCTGAACCCGACGAAAAGAATTGATACCACATTTTTCAAGGGAAAGGAGATTGAGGGGCTATCGCCAAGTCAACTGAGTAATATGTTAAATTCACAATCGATAGTTATTCCGATTGTCATAATGATGCTCATAATCATGGCCGGGTCTTCCGTAATATCTTCGATGGGATTGGAGAAGGAAAACAAAACTCTGGAGACATTGTTAACCCTGCCTGTAAGAAGAAGTCACATAGTAATTGGCAAAATGGTTGGCAGCGCTCTGGTCGGGATGATAATGGCAGCCATCTACATGCTTGGATTTTCACGCTACATGAGTTCGTTCCAGAGTTCGGATATAAATCTGGCCAATTTCGGGCTGTCCCTGGGCATGCCAGATTATTTACTGGTAGGAATTTCGTTATTCGTAGCTCTTTTGGCCGGCCTTTCACTATGTATAGTTCTGGGAACATTTGCTAAGAATTATAGAAGTGGCCAGACACTCATCTTCCCGATAACCGCTCTGGCGATGATCTCCATGTTCACAATCATGTTTAAAGATTTCGATACCATTCCTGTAGCACTAAGAATTCTTTTGTTTGCCATACCTTTTTCTCACCCTATGATGGCTATGCGGGCTCTTATGCTCGATAATTATGCACTGGTAATCGGCGGTATTGCCTATACAGCAGTTTTCACGGTGATAATGATATGGATAGCGGTGCGCATTTTCAATTCGGATAGATTGCTGACCGGAAGCGTTCGAAGAAGGGTGGGTCTGGGAAAACTGGCGTGGGGATTTCGGCGGTCATAGATTAGCCAGCGCAAAAACAACTTCCCTGTGCACTGAGTTGCGTTGAAGACCGGGGGTGTTTGGGTAAATTTCTGATTACGAAGAGGCTCCAGAAGGGGCTTCTTAATGAGATAAAAGTGGGTCTACATGATAACTATAGATGGTGGGGCGAAGTCGGGGAGCGGGACAATAGTGCGCTATTCGGTGGCGCTGGCCAGCCTGCTGGGTAAGGAAATAAGAATACAGAACATCAGGGCGGGAAGGGATAAGCCGGGGCTGAGGGCGCAGCATCTTAAAGTGGTGCAAGCTTGCCAGGAGATGTGCCATGGGGTGGTGGAAAATGCTGTGGTGGGCTCTAAGGAGATTACCTACACACCCGGAGGAAGGTTCAATGGAGGAGAGTATAGCTGGGATATAGGGACGGCGGGCTCAACCACCATGATAGCCCAGACGCTTTTGCCTTTGGCTTGCTTTGCCCCAAAGCCCTCCAAATTCAGGCTGGAAGGCGGACTGTTTCAGGATTTTGCCCCTTCGGCTTATCATATGAAGTTTGTTTTGCTTCCGTTTCTAAAGCAAATGGGTGTCCGGGCTGAATTTGACGTAATCCGTCCTGGCTATGTGCCAAGAGGCGGTGGGATTATAGAAGTTAGAGTTGAGCCGGCGGGTAAATTGAAGCCGTTAAATCTTACCGGGCAGGGGGATATTTTCAGTATCAAGGGCATAGCACTTTCCTCGCATTTGAAAGAAAAGAGGGTAAGCCAGAGGATGGCAGCGGAATGCCAGAGGGTATTAAGCTCTTACGGGTATAAAGCAGAAATTGAGAAAATCGAGGACGAAAGCTCCCTTCAAGAAGGAGCAGCCCTGGCGGTGTATGCCGAGACGAGCCTGGGTAACCGGATGGGTTCCGATAGGGCCGGGAGGCCAGGCAGAAGTTCGGAATCCATAGGAAGATATGTGGCTGAGAGGTTTATGGAGGATGTTAAAACTGGCGCCGCAGTTGATAGGTATATTGCAGATCAACTCATAATCTATGCTGGCTTAGCCGAGGGGGTCACCAGGTATTCAGTCCCTCGCATTACTGAACATGTGGAGACAAACCTGTGGCTTATCGAGGAATTTCTCGGCGCCAGAACAAAAATTAATGGCAATCTCCTGGAGATAGAGGGGATTGGCTTCGCCTGAAGGATGTTTTGATGGATTTGGCAGACGAGCTGGATTTTGCCACAATAACGGTGATTTTGGGGTAAATAATGGAGGACTTAATCAAGCGGGCAGTCAAGGATTTGGCAGCAAGCAAATATGCCATTGCCTTAACCGGGGCAGGCATATCAACCGAATCAGGTATACCTGATTTCCGGGGACCAAAGGGCATCTGGACCTTGAATAAGGAGGCCGAGGCTAAGGCTTACGAAAGATACGAGCTTTTCCTGAACAACCCTAAGGCATATTGGGAGGAAATAGTGGGGTTGCGGGGGACATATGGAGTGTTTCATGGTCAAACTAGAGGGGCTCAGCCAAATCCAGGTCACTATGCCCTAGCTGAGATCGAAGCTCTGGGGATACTAAAGTGTGTGATCACGCAGAACATTGATGGTTTGCATAAAAAGGCGGGGAATAAGAGAGTTTTGGAATATCACGGCAGTGTCAATGCGGTGAGGTGTATTTCTTGCGGCTCAAGGTTTGCCTGGGAAGAAGTCTCCCTGGATGAGCTTCCGCCTCGCTGCAAGTGTGGTGCTGTTCTGAAGGATGATGTGGTTCACTTCAAGGAGCCAATACCTTCAGATGTCATGGAGGAGTCGGAAAAAGAAGCTTTGAGATGTGACCTGATGCTTATTTGCGGCACATCAGCAGTGGTTTATCCTTTTGCCAATCTGCCCAGGATGGCAAGATTTCATTCGCGCAGATTCATGGCAGGTTTGGATGTAGTGGGGTATAAGACTAATGTGAAGATAATAGAGGTAAATGCAGACCCTACACCACTCACTCAGGAGGGCGTATCAGACTATTTAATTCAGGGGAAGACAGGTGAGATATTGCCCAGGATATTAGAAGAATTAAGGAAAGCACAGAAGCATCGAAGCTGAGTTTTTACATCACTCTCTTTAGCCTGGGGTTAGGGGTGATGCCGGGCATTCTGCCTCTTTTAGCGATGGGTTTACCTTTTACTTCGTGAAGGTCGGCGGTGAAGTCAATGGGCTTGGCGTCGCTGATATAGCTGCCAACAGCGAAAATATCCACAGGTGCTCCTTCATCGATGAAATATCGGATTCGTTCCGGGTCAAGTCCACCGCTGGCAACTATTTGCACGTCTTTAAATCCCTCGAGGTCCAGCCAGGCTCTAACTTCCTTGACCAAGTCGGCAGTAACTCGACCTCTTTCTGAGGGTGTATCTAATCTTACGCCTTGTAACTTTCCTCGCATCGCTTTGGCCACAGTTACACTTTCTCTAACCTCGTCCTCAAAAGTATCCACCAGAGCAATGCGCGGCACTTCGGCAGGCATATGCTTATCGAATGCCATACTAGCCTTAGCAGTATTGCCCAGGATGATGATAAGAGCATGGGGTATAGTGCCGGTAGGTTTTATGCCGGCAAGTTTTGCTCCGGCGGTACTGGCGCAGCCAGTGCAGCCTCCGACTATAGCGGAGTATTCCATAATGCCTACTATTGAGGGGTGGACATGGCGGGCCCCGAAGCTGATGACAGGAATACCCTGGGCAGCATCAACGCATTCTCGGGCAGCGGTAGCCCAGCCGCTGCAATGAGAAAGTATGCCTAAATAAGCTGTTTCATAAGTTCCGTAGCTTTGATAAGGGGCTTTTATGCGCAGGACTACCTCTTTTCTGTCGAAAGGCTCGCCTTGAGATAATGCCCAGACTTCGCAATTATCCTCGGGAAGAACTTCAGCGAGCAAGGCTTTAACTTCCTCTATGCCGCACAAGATGCCAGCTCGGCGAGGAAATACCTCCATAGTTGCTATGGGATTAATGCCCTCTTTCTTAAGTATTTCCACGGTGCGGGGAAAGTAGATGTCGGCAGTTTCTCCGTTCAACCATGAGTCGGGGATTTCGAAACGAGGCGGAGAAACCTTAACCGAGGGCTTGATAAGCTTGGCTCCAAGTACCCTTTCCATATAGTCCAGAGCGAAGGAGTGAGCCTTTTTGTCGAAGGAAGCAACACAATCAGTGGGAACTTCAACTTCATAGCCTCTGTTTCTGGCATCAATTACTGCGTTCAGAACACAAATATGGGTGGTTACGCCGCAAACGACTATGGTTTCGGGCTTGATTGCCTTCAGTCTCTTGTCTAAAGGAGTGTTGTAGAAACTGCTAAAAGTTCTTTTGGGTATTATTTCACCGGGATATTGCAAAAGCTCGGGTATGAGTTCAGTTTCCTCAGTGCCTTTAATGCAATGGGGTGGGAACATTCTGAATTCGGGGTCGTTGGGTATATGGTGGTCGCACAAATAGAAAATTTTCGAGCCTTGCTTTAACTCGCGCTTCAGTAACTTCTGGACATTGGGTATGATACTGCGGGCTTCGATGCCGCAATAAAGTGGATAGCCTTCCTCGAGAAAGCCACGTAACATATCCGATACAATTACTACTCTGGCCATGCATCACCAATGCTCAGGTTCAGGTGTATAGTTTTTCTGCAATAAAGCAATGTAATCCTCTAATAAAGAACTTGCCTTCGGGCTGTCTTTCTTCTTTAGAGCCTCTAAAGTGTTCTGGACTATCTGTAGTTCGCTGTCTATTTGTGATGCCAAATTGCAAATGTTGCCACAACAAGAACCCCACTCTGCCCTTGCCAGATGGGATTCCTTCATTTTTATCATATTTTCCACATCGGCAATACACTCTGCCCTTTTTTCCGGGTCAGCGATCTTCTCTCTAAGTGACATAACGCTGTGCATAGCTTCTTTGCTAATCATAAACATTTCTCACCCCCTATATAGAAACCCTAAATCCTAATATCTAAATTCTAAACAAATTCCAAATTCTTAAAGTTTAGGATTTAGGGCTTAGTGCTTCGTATTTCTCGTTTCAGTGTCTAAAATGGCGAACACCGGTAAATACCATGGCTACATTATACTTGTCCGCCAGCTCAATTACCTCTTTATCTCTTACCGAGCCACCGGGTTGGATAATGGCGGTAACTCCGTGCTTGATTGCCAATTCCGGGCCATCGGCGAAGGGGAAGAAGGCATCTGAAGCAAGAACGCTGTCTTTAGCTCGGCCACCAGCTCTTTTCAAAGCTAGCTCAACGCTTACCACCCGGCTGGGCTGTCCAGCTCCCATGCCTAACAATGTTTTGTCCTTGGCGATAACTATGGCGTTAGATTTTATGCCTTTAACCGCCTTCCAGGCAAAGAGCAGGTCTGATAACTCTGCCTTGTTGGGTTGACGCTTGGTTACCACGCGAGGCTTAAGTTCGGGTTTGGTTAAAGTGTCTGGCATCTGAGCCAGAAAGCCGCCCCTGACACGGCGAAAGTCGAGGTGGGATTCGGAGGATGAAGAACGATAAGGGGCAATTTTAGCAAGGCGCAGGCTTTCTTTTCGTCTTAGTAATTCCAGAGCCTTCTTCTGATATCCCGGAGCAACAACGGCATCGTAATGGGTCTTATCTATCTCTTGGGCAGTAGCTAGATTAATAATTCGGTTGCTGGCAACTACGCCGCCAAAGGCAGCTACAGGGTCGCCAGCTAAAGCTCGTCGATAAGCCTCGGCTAAATCATTATGGGAGGCGAGTCCGCAAGAATTATTATGCTTTATTATGGCGATGGTGGGAGCGCTAAAGTCGGCCAGCAGATTCAAAGCAGCATCTAAATCGAGAAGGTTGTTGAAGGAAATTTCGGGTCCGCCAAGCTGTTCCAGGGATGCCAGACCGTCTGGCTTTTGTCTGACATTTTGTTCAATGTAAAAGGCAGCTTGCTGATGAGGATTCTCGCCATAGCGAAAGCTACGAGCCTTTTTTAAGGCTATGGTCATCTCTTCGGGAAAAG